>NZ_JBSWXD010000005.1:0-89971 GCF_056160425.1 Micromonospora sp. ABR4_055 | reverse complement strand
TGCGCTCGGCCGGACGCTGTCGCGCAAGCAGGGCCCGGACCGGCGTACCGGACGACGTCCCTCGAAGCGGTGGGAACGGGCCGCGAGCCGGCTCGGTCGCGCTCACGCCCGGGTCGCTCATCTGCGCCGTGACGGGCTGCACAAGCTCACCACCCGGCTCGCCACGACGTACGGCACCGTTGTGGTGGAAGACCTCAACGTCACCGGCATGCTGCGCAACCGGCGGTTGGCCCGGCACGTCGCCGACGCCGGATTCGCGGAGATCCGCCGCCAGTTGGCGTACAGGACCGGATGGAACGGCGGCCGGCTTGTGGTGGCCGACCGCTGGTACCCGTCCAGTAAGACCTGCTCGGGCTGTGGCACGGTGAAAACCAAGCTGGCCCTGTCCGAGCGTGAATACCGGTGTGAGGCGTGCGGTCTAGTCATCGACCGTGACCGCAACGCCGCTGTGAACCTGGCCGCCCTTGCGGCGGCAACCGCCGGGAGTGGCCCGGTGGCAGCACGTGGAGCCGACCAGAAGACCCGCACACGCGGGCAGGTGGCCGTGAAGCGTGAACCCGGCACCGCTCAAGCGGATCAGACCGGGACCGTCCTACCGCAAGGCAGGACTACCAACCGTGCGCTCACTAAAGCCCACTGAGAGGTAACGGAGATGCGGTGACGGGTGGCGAGGTGCCGTTGGTGGTGTGCGTGTCGACGGACCCGGCGGTACGCGAGCGACTGGTGTCCCGCGTCGACGACCTCGGTGCGGTGCTGGTCGTCAACACCCTGACCGAGCTGCGGACAATGCTGCTGTCGACGGCGGTGGCCGATGGACTGGCGGCGACTGCCAGGCCGACGGCGACCACCGGTCCGCCGCGGGCCGAGCTGATCCGCGTCGGCGACCTGCTGCTCGACCCGGTCTCCACCGAGGTCACCTGGCGCGGCGAGGCACTGGCGCTCACCCCGTTGGAGCGGGAGACGCTGCTGCGGCTGGCCGGTCCACCGCTGCGGCTGTGGACGTACCGGCAGTTGTTCGAGGCGGTCTGGGGCGGCGCCTATCTGGGCGACCGGGCCGCGCTGCACGCCACCGTGAAGCGACTACGGCGCAAGCTCGCGGCGCTGCCCAACGGGCCACGGGTACGCACCGTCCGAGGCGTCGGCTACCACCTGGTGCCCGGGTAACCGGCTTCTGGAGTCAGCGCGCGCGTCCGCCGGCCGGTAGCTTGCAGAGCGGTTCGCCGGAGGCGATGTCGTCGAGCGCGTCGTGCAGTTCGGCGATGCGGCGCTCCGCCTCGGCGACGAGCGCCCGGGTGAGCTGCTGCCAGTCGGCCTCGGTCGGGCTGGCCGGCAGGGCGGCGAACAGGGCGACGATCTCCTGCACGCTGAGCCCGACCCGTTGGGCCACCCGGCAGATCCGCACCACGCACGGGGCGAACTCGTCGTAGCGGCGTTGGTTGCCGCTGGTGCGGACGGAGGTGAGTAGCCCCTGGCGTTCGTAGAACCGGATGGCCGAGGTGGCGACTCCGCTGGCAGCCGCGACCTCACCCACGCTCAGCGTCGCCGGGGAGATGATGGCATTGGACATGGGACGCATCGTCGCTTGACTTGAACTATTGTTCAAGTTCTACCGTCAGCGGCATGGAAACGGACAACGTCGCCACCCCGGACCGACCGCTGCGGGTCGCAGTGATCGCGGGCAGCACGCGACCCACCCGGCGGTCACCGGCCATCGCCCAGTGGGTGGCGTCGGACCGCAGCCAGCCGGAGCTCCGCCTGGAAGTGGTCGACCTGGCCACCGTCGACCTGCCGATGCTGGGCGAGCCGGTCGCCGCCGTCTTCGGCAGCTACGAACACGAGGCCACGCGCCGCTGGGCCGCCGCGATCGCCAGCTACCACGCGTACGTCATGGTCGTCCCCGAGTACAACGCCTCCTTCCCTGGCGTACTGAAAAACGCCCTCGACCACCTGTACGCCGAGTGGAACGACAAGCCGGTGGCCTTCGTCGGCTACGGGATCTCCGGCGGCGGCCGCGCCGTGGCGCAGCTGCGCCAGGTGGCCGAGGAGCTGCGGATGCGCCCAGTGGGAACGTCGCTGCACCTCTCACCGCACCAGGTCGTCGACGGGCGGTACGCGGCCAGGGCTGGAGACGTCGAGACCCGCGCCCGCATGCTGGCCGAGCTGGCCGGGGCGCTCGACGTCACCCGCGCGCCCGCCGCCGACGGGAGCGTCCGATGAGCACGGACGCTCCGGCGGCGGTCCTCGACTGGCTGTCCACCCACGCCCGACCGATGCGACCGTACGGCGACACCCCGTGGCGGGACGTCGTGATCGACCTCGCCGACGACCTTTCGCCGCGGCGGGCGGACCGCGACGCGGCTGCCGCGCCGACCGTCATCGGACTCGCGCCGACGACCCGGGAAAGCGCCGAGGTCAGCGAGCTGCAGGCCGACCTGCTCCAGGCGTTGGTGACCCGAGGCGTGCGTACCGTCGTCATCCAGGACACCACCGAGATCGGTGCACGGCTCGATCGGTGGGCCAGGACCGGGGAGACGTCAGATACCGGTCCTGAGGCGATCCTGGCCGACGCATGGGGGCCGTGGCGCACCGAGTCGCTGCGCCGCGTGCTGCTCTGGTTGCGCGCCCACAACGCCACCCAGCCGGCCGACCAGGTGGAGATTCGTGGGATCGTCCGCCCCACGGCGGTGCCCGCCGACTACGACCTGGTCCTCGCCCTGACAGCGGGCACCCGCGACCACGATCAGATATCGGCGCTGCTGGCGACGATCCGGGTCGCGCACGGCGGCGGCGAACACGTCGAACGCGCCCACGGCAGGTGGACCGGCGCGCCCTTCGTCGACCTGGCCCGGCAGGCCCGTACCGCGACGGCAGCCGGACTCGAACCCGGCACCGACGACGCGACCCGGGCGCTCGCGGCGCTCGACCGCATCGTGCGATTCCACGCCACCTCCCTCAGCCAGGGCCACGACGGCGACGACGAAGAGACGGCCGCCGCAGACCAGCTCGTCGAACACCTGCGGGCCACCGGCCGGCGAGCCGTCGTCTGGGACGGGATCGGTCACCTTGCCGCCCGGGGGACCAGCTTCGGCTCCCGACTCCGCAAGCGCCTCGGGACGGGCTACCGCTGCGTGCTGACCACCTTCGGGTCCGGCCGCATCCGGGGCTTCCACCTGCCGGCACCCCGCCCCGGCAGCCTGGACCAGACGCTCGACCATGTCGCGGCCAGGCTGGGCGCGGGGTACGCGGTCGACCTGACCGCCGCCCCGAAACCCGACGCGGTCGGGCGGTGGCTGGCCGGCCGGCACGCCGTACGCCTGATCTCCGGCATGTACCGCCCCGACGAGGACGAGCGGCACTACTCCGAGCTCGACGACCTCGCCGGTTCCGTCGACGTCTTCCTGCACCTGCCGCAGATCAGTCCGGTCAGGTACGTCGAACCTCCAGAGACGAAGGACTGAGCCGGTCAGACCACCCGCGCAGCGATCATTCGGGCACAGTCCAGCGACTCCAGGTGGCTGGTGTCCACCTCGATGTCGTACTCGACTCCCTCATGGACCATCTCGGCCTGCGACGCTGCCATTCCGACCACCCGGTCACCACGGGCGATCTCCCGCGACGCCGCGATGTCCGCAGCGCACCGCACCCCGACCCACAGCACGGCCAGGCCGTCCAGATATCGACGTGTCTGCTCCTGGGAGGCGCTGCCGCCGAGGAAGACCTCGTCGATGATGATGTGCGCCCCGGCTTTCGCCATCGCCGCGACACCCACCCGCCAGGCGTGCTGCATCTCGTCGAAGCCGTCGCCGAGGATGACCTCGCCCTGCGCGCCGAACGTCACCATGGCCGGCGGCAGCCGCTCGATCAGGTCGTCGATGCCGAAGCTGATCCACGGGCCGGGCAGCAGGTGCTTGAGACACCGGACGATCCCGGACTTGCCGGAGCTGGAACCACCGTTGAGCACGATGACCTGCGTCGCCATGTGATCGGTTACCTGCTCCGTCGGCTATGTGGTGGTCGCCTTCGACCCTATCGAAGATCCGGCTCCCGCCGATTCCATCGACGCGGCTGTCCTGGACGGACGGGCATTCAACACCACCGGCCGGGCAGCCGTGTAAGCGGTGGGAGACACCTCCGGATGTCTGGGCGGGTGGCGTCCGACGCGCCGGGAGCCGGCCCCTGCTCACCGGCGCTACGACGGGTCGACCAGACCCGAACTCGTCAAAACCTCGACCACATCGGCGACGGCCGGATGGTCTGGGACGAGTGTCTCCAAGGCGGCGGCGAGGAAAACCCACGGGGCAAGATGCCGGTAAGACTCGAAACTCCGCACGAGAGAGAACAGCTCCATCCGGGCGGCGGTGTCCCGCCGTAGCTGATGCACAATCACCGGGGGCAGCAGCTCATAGACCTGTTCGCGGAAGGCCGGCTCGGTCATCCGTGGGACAGCGAGCAACCGATCTACCAGAGCGCGGTACAGGTCGGCCGTCGCGCGGGCCGGCGTCGTCAGGGGGAGCCGATCGCCGGACGTTCGGGGCGCCGGAGCGTCGGTCATCGACAGGGCCTCCCTCAGGTGGCGTTTCAGGGCCACATAGGAACGGTGCCCCCGTGAATCCGGCTTGATGATCGAGAAGTGGTCACCGGGTAGCACCCCTACCTCGGGGAAGACACTCCTCGCCGAGACGGGTGTCACGACTCCGTCGCTTTCACCGGCGTACGCGACAATTGGGATCGGGCAGGTGGCGGCCGTGACGGCGGTGGCGTGGATGATCTGGTTGACGACGATCCGGTGCGCGTCGGAGATAGCCTGGTTCAGCGGCCGCAGTTCACGTTCCTGGGGATGCCGCCACAGGCCGCCTCGGCGCAGCAACAGGGCCAGTTCGGAGCCGGAGTTGGGACAGGCGAACAGGACGATCCGGCGGATACGGGCCAACTCCGGGCCTCCTCCGTCGGCGAGGGTACGGGCAAGCATCCGCTGCACCACGAGACCCCCTTGGCTATGGGTGACCAGAATGAGTCCAGAGTGGTCACTGCGGTCGTTCGTCAGGTAGGTGCGAAGACTGTCGGCGATGTCATTGATGTTGGGAATCCGTCGCAGCGGGCTCAGCGAGACGGGCGGGCTCGGGTACTCGAAGGTGTAGGGGTCGAGGGACGCGAGGTCGGCGTCGGTCTCGATGAGCCGCAGAAATGGCGACCACGTGGCGGCCGAAGACAGAAACCCGTGTACGAGCACGACTCCGAGGTGCCCTGACATGGTGACAACCTACCGCAGGAGGGCAACTTGGTGGGTTCCCGAAGTGGGCTCCCGACGCCGCCTACCGCTTCCGGAATCGTCACCTGGTGCGACATGATGAGCGAAGGAACCGTAACGACGTGAGGAGACGCCGGTCGTGAGCCGATCGATCGACGACATCGAGTCTGACCTTGTGGACCTCACGGAGGTGACACTTGTCGATCTTCCGAGGTATGACGAGCGGATCCTCGCCGCGACCATGCGACGGCTGCTGCGGCGGATCGATGATCCTGAAAGCATCACCAGTGGATACAATCCTCAGCGCATCGACTGAACGATTGGCTTGGAAATTCCGGATGGGCAATGATGGTGCTGTGAACAGGCCGCCCCGCCAACATCGACTCGACGAGCAGCACGTCAGCGTGCTTTTCGCCGGCGGCGGTGACGCGCGCACCGTCGCTGAGCTCCTCGCCATCGAGCGGAGTTGGCGCCTCCTGCAGTTGCGCGCCCTGCTCGACATCGTCGGCCCCCACCTCGACATGAGCCCGCTTCCATCCGTCTGGACCGCCTGGGAACTGCTCACCGAGGTGGAACGACATGATCCTGCTGTGGTCGACACCCTGCTGCTGCACCCCCAAGCGGGTGTCTGGGCGGGTTACACGTTGCGGCGTCTGCGTGGCACAACCCGCTCTGCGGCGCCGCTGTGGGTTGACCTCGGCTATCTGCACGCTCTTGCCGCCGCAGCAGCCCTGCGTGCCGGTATTGGCTTCAGCATCGCCGTGCCGGTGCGGGACGGTTTCACGGTGCTGCCGACCCTCGGCGCCGTCGCCATACCGGGTGCCGCACAGTGGGATATCACCGAGGTGCGGGGGTCTGCCGGCTACGGTGTCGTCGGCACGCTGGCGGGCGAGGTCGGAGTAGGTGGCGACGGCTGGAATGCCATGCCTAGTGTGCACGTCCAGGCCGACGGACACACTCTTGCGGTGCGGCTGGATTGCCTCGACCCGTACCGGAATCTGCGGGCTCCGACGCCGCCCCAGGCGCTGAGCGAACCGGAACTCGATCGTTGGCGTAATCTGCTCACGCATGCGTGGCAGTTGCTCGTTGAGACCAGCCCGGCGCTGGCATTGCCGATGACACGGGGCCTTTTCTCGGTGGTGCCGCAGCCACCGACGGAGCGGTTCCGCACGATGAGTGCCTCGGCCGGTGATGCTTTCGGCAGCATGATCATGTCGGAGCCGCGTGACGCCATGGAACTCGCGGTGACGCTGGTGCACGAGTTCCAGCACATCAAGCTCGGCGCCCTTCTGCACCTGGCTCCGTTGCACACCGCCGAGCCCGCCGAGCGTCTGTACGCGCCGTGGCGAGACGATCCCCGGCCGTTGGGCGGCCTGCTGCAGGGGGTGTACGCGTTCGCTGGCATAGCCGAGTTCTGGCGGGCGGTGCGCCATCGGGCCACAGGCAGCGCCGGTACGCTGGCGCACTTCGAGTTCGCCCGGTGGCACCGTCAAGTACGCACGGTACTGGCCCTGATGGCAAAGTTGCCGCAGCTCACTGAGGTCGGCCGCCGACTCGTGGCAGGCCTCACAGCGACTGCGGACCGATGGCAGACCGACAACGTCCCCGATCAACCACTCGCCGCCGCCCGCGACGCTGTCGCAGACCATCGGGCCCGTTGGCGCCTTCATCACCTGCGGCCGCCCGTCGAGGTGGTCACTGCGTTTGCGGCGGCCTGGACGGTCGGCGCTGACCGACCCGACCTACCCGCCGCCGCGCCGGCTCTAAAAGCCGACCCCAACGCCCGCGGACTCGACGCGCGAGCGGTCCTGGAGCTCTGGCGCCTGACCGACGCCGCCGGGTTCGAGCGGCTTCGAGAGGACTCAGCGGCGATCGGCGCCCGGGTGACGGGTGCGAGCCCTGCAGACGTGGCCTACGTGGCCGGTGATCGGGAGACCGCCCAACGCGGATATCTGCACGAGTTGTCGGCGGATCACGACCTGTCGAGCGCCTGGGCCGGACTCGGGCTGGTCCTGGCGAATACGCGGCCGGGCCCGGCTGCGGACGCACTGCGGGAACGGCCTGAGTTAGTGCGGGCCGTGTACCGGACTGTCCGCCATTGCGGCGGTGCCGCTGACCCTGTCGAGCTTGCAGCATGGATCGGGCCGGGCTGACCGGTCATCGCCTACAGCGGCAGCGGGTCCATGTCGCAGTTGGCCCGCCGGCTGAGGTCTACCGCGGCTGCTGTGGCCGGATGAGCGTCGCCGAGAAGTTGCCGGAATAGCGCTACCGTCGCCGTGTGCAGCTCTGCGGACTCCTGTGCTCGGCCCATTTTGAGCAGGTCCATCGCAAGATTGCCGTAGCCGGCCAGAGTGGTCGGATGTTCCGCGCCAAGAACGCGCCTTAGTCGTTCGGTTGCGTCCACGTCGCGCACGTGCGCCTGCTCGTAGTCCCCCTCGGCGTAGTGGTCGCTCGCGAGGTTGAGCGCTGCGGCCAGGGTGAGCGGATGGTCGTCGCCGAGTTGCTCCCGCAGTTGGGCGAAGCCCTCCTCGTCCATCTGCCGTGCCTGCGTTAAATGGCCGCGCATCCGCTCGGTGACGGCCCAGTTGAGCCGGGCAGCGATTGTGTGCGGGTGTTGGTCATTCTGCAGCAGCCGGCGGTAGCTCTTATACACCTGTTCGCCTAGCTGGGCGGCGCCGTCGAGATCTCCGGTCTCCCGGAGGTCGCTGGACAGGTTCAGGGACGCGGCGATGGTGTTCGGATTGTCCTCACCGTAGCGCTTGCGGAAGCCTTCGCGGACTTCTTCGGAGATTCGGCGAGCTGCCTGGTGGTCGCCAGCTTTGCGTAGCGTGACCGCCAGGGTCCGTAACGTCCGTAGGGTCTGCGGATGGCCGGATCTGAGTTGGCGGCGCAGCCGGTCGGCGACCGCCTCCGCCTCTGCGCGGGCACCCACGTAGTCGCCGAGCTCACGCCGGCTGGTAATAAGGTTGCGGGCGCTCTCCAGGGTCATCGGATGATCTTTGCCGTAGAGCTGGATTTGCAGTCGCTGGTTCTGCTGGTCGAGCTCGTAGGCCCGTTTCAGGTCACCGGAAAGCCGTAGGCTCACGGCGAGGTTGTGGCTCGCCGTGATGGTCTCCGGGTCATCCGGGCCTAGGGCCCGCACGTGCCGTTGATAGATCTCCTCGGCGAGTTCTAGGGCGCCCTTGAAGTCGCCAGCCACCCGACGGTCGGCGGCGACGGCGCCGAGCGCGCGCAGCAGGTCCTCATTGTCCTCCTGCATGATCTCTTGATAGGTGTTGAGCACCTCCAGGTTGTGACGGGCTGCCTCCTCGAACCGGCCGAGGACGAACAGCAGCCAGCCCACCCAATGGCCCATCCGTAGCGTGAACGGATCGTCGGCGCCTAGCTGGTCGCGCCGGACTTCGTAGGATTGCTCAGCCAGGTCGAATGCGTCCTGGTGGTCGCCCCGCCAATAGAGATAGCGGGAAAGGTTGTCGACAAGCTGTTGCACCCACGGGTCGGTGGACCGGAATGCCTTGGCCGCCATTGCGTGCGGGTACAGGTCAGCGTAGGTGCGCCAGTTGTCCGGTGAGCTCGGGTCGTTCGGGTCGCCGTCGGCGAGCATGAGGTGGGCGCTATGAAGCATCGTCACTTGCTCGGCGTCGTCGAGTCGGTCCATCAGTACCGCCTGGACTAGCCGGTGCATCTCGACTGAATTGGTTCGATAGTCGATCTTGGCCAGGGCGTATCGGTTGATCTCGCGAATGGCCTTGTTGAGCCGCATTGGGTCGCGCCGCACCTCGTCGAGTTCCGGGTGGACGTTGCTGGCCCGGCCACGGCTGAACAGGGCCCGGGGGATGGGTGCGGCGGCGAAGTACGAGCACACCTGCAGGAGCCGCAGCGCTCCGGGGCTGGAGCTGGCCAGACGGTCAAGGGATACGTTCCAGGCGGCGGCGACCGGCAGCTGATAGTCCAAAGGCACCGAGACCTGGAGTAGCTCGGTGCGTTTCTCCTCGAACAGCCGTAGGTACTCGTCGGCGGGCATGCCGGTCTCGGCGCGCCAGGTCGCAGCCTGGTCCAATGCCAGCGGAAGGTCGCCGAGAGCCTCGGCCAGCCGGCTGGCATCCTCGTCGCTGAGTTCTGGGCTGCGGCGGCGGAGCAGTTCGATGCTCTCCCGTCGGTCGAATACGTCGACTTCAATCTGGTGGGCGATGCTCGACCACTGTGGGTTGCGGGAAGTGACCATGATGCGGCCAGGCCCGCCACTGGGGAAGTAGCGCCGTACCGCCGCAGGGCTTTCCGCATTGTCGAAGACCAAAAGCCAGTTCGCGTACGGCTGCCCGAGTCGCAGTGCCTCCAGCACAGCCGGGACAGCGGCGTTGGCCTCCAGCCCCACCGGAAGTTGCAGGCGCTGTGCGAGCTCGGCCAGCGCGTTGCTGATCTGGGCCGGACGTTCCGACGGAATCCACCAGATTACGTCGTATTCGGCTTGGTGGCTGTAGACGTACTCGACCGCCAACTGCGACTTGCCGACGCCGCCCATGCCGTGCAGCGTGTGCGGCAGCACAGCCGTCGTGCCCTCCCGCATCCGCTGGTGTAGGTGCTCTAGCAGCAACTCGCGGCCGGTGAAGTTGGGGTTGCGAGGCGGGACGCTGCCCCAGACGACAGGCGCGCCGGCCGGTGCTTTCTGCGGCTCAGCCATATTCGCCACCCCGCTCGACATGATTGGCACTCCTTCTGTCGTCCGATCATCCTTATCCGATGCCGTCTCCATTGTCACAGAAGGCATGCCCGGTGTAGTAGTGGCCGACGGCGTGTCCGCATCGACGCCAAGCGCCTCGTGTAGATAGCGCGCGCGGGCGAGATAGCGGCCGGACAGGGCGTGGAGCACGGCCTGCTCGACCCGTACGAAGGGGGCAGTCTCCGGGGTCACCGATGGCACCGGCGTGGAGTCGGGGTCGTCGAGCATCCGGCTAAGTCCGCGGACCGCCGGAACCGTAGGCCCCAGCTGCTCGTCGACCACCCGCAGCACCCGTACCGCGTCCGTTCGGCGCCCGGCCGCGAGTAGTTCCTCGCGGACTCCCCGGTGGAACTCGTAGTTCACCTCTGCGCTGTCGGCCGCATCCGCCGCAGTGGCGACTGGGTGCAGAAGTTCGCTGTTGAGAATCTCGGATAGGTGTGACGTCTGTGATTCCGGGATCAGGGCTCGCTGTACCCATCTCATCACGGCCAGGTTGAGCGGGGCAGCGGCGAGCTGCGTGGCGAGCGTGACTGCGGTCGGCGTGGCCCACGCGGTGAACTCGCGCACGCGCATTCGCGCGGAGTGGGCTACTTCCGTCAAGGGCGGCGCGACGGTGTCCGTGACGCGTGTGGCGGCCAACACCGCGGGTAGTTGGGACTCGCCGCCGTTGAACAGCCGGACCCAGGCAGCGATCCAGCGGGGATCGAGTTCGAGCACAGGTACCGGGACTGGGTCGACGCCTGCGGGCTCGGAATCGTCAAGGAAGTGCGGAACCGGGTTCTGCATCTCCCACGCTAGGTCGGCGTTGGCGGCACTGCCGAGCGCGGTTTGCCACATCCGCAGCCGCCGGGGTCGGATTCCGGTCCGGTACCACTGTATTTGGGGCAGCAAGTGCACGATGGCGACCGGTGCGCGGCGGCCCCAGGCTCGAAGCAGTGCCGGCATCGTTCCTGCGAGCCAGGCCCGGCCCGCGCCATCGGACAGCACCAGAACTATCCGACCGTCGGTCGCGACGTGCCCGACCTGGCGTGCATGATCCGTTTCGGAGGTGTCGAACAAGACCACCTCGACGCTGCCGAAATCTTCGTGATCACGGAAAACGGCCACCACACGGTCGATAGTGTCTCGCCACACCGCCATCGAGGGGGCGTCGTCGACCAGCACCGTCACCCCCCACCTGGTCGCCGGGGCGGGCGATGAACCGGACAGTGGCCGCAGCGCCTGGGAGATCGCCTCCCAGGTGTCCTCCGCGTCGACCCCGGTCACGAGCTCTCCCGTGTTCCTCGATCAGCGGGAGCCCCCAGTGCGTCGGGCCTGCGCTCCGGATCGTCCCAAAGGATCGTCAGGTGATGGCCGATGTGGCCGTCCCGCAGAGCGGGCTCGAGCCGTAGCGCTTGATGCCGCAGTTCTTTGGCGCGGGTCGGCAGTTGTCCCAGGCCTCCGTCGACTACCAGACTGGTGACCGCTTCCCGGAACTCGGCGCTGGTACAGTCACCCCGATGCCAGATGATGACCGGCAGTCCGGCCCGGAGGGCCGCCTCCATCTCCTGCTGGCCGGTTTCGCCGCGTTGCGTCGGTGGCTCGCTGAGAACCAGTGAGACCACGCGATCGTCGGCTTTCAGCTCGGACTCGAGCCGGGTGAAGTAGTCCTTGCCGCTGGGGTGGCTCCAGAAGACGGCGCTATGGGCAGGAGCCGCGAGCAGTTGCCGCCAGCGCTGGTGCCAGGCGCGGTGCCAGCGCCGGGTGCGCAGCCGTTCCAGACTGCGGACCACCACCGGATAGTCCATGGCTAGAGCGATTGGCCGCGAGCTGTCGATCTCCTTGCGCCAGCGGTCCACCCCGACGTTAAGCAGTTCCCACGGCAGGACGAACTCGACCACGACGGTACCGGTTCGGTCTGACCAGTCGATCTCCATCTGCTCGATCACCCGCTCCACTTCGCGTTCCAGGTCATGGAGACGGACTAGGCGCGGTTCACTCCGCCGGGAATGCCAGGCGTCGGCGCCGTACCACTGGCGGAAGTGCGACACCGCGTAAGTGTCGTCGTCGCCGGGATCCAGGTGCGGCTCCACCTGGACGACCAGGTAGGCCGTGGTCTTCGTCGGCTGTTCACCACCGCTGTGCAGGTATGCCCGCCGATCCTCCAGCTGTGACGTCAGACCCTGTCCGGTCGCCAGCCGGCTGTTCCGTAGCCGGATCCACCGGGCGTCTTGTGCGTCGAGCTGGTCCTCGAGTAGCACCAGGAAGGCGACGCTGGGCGGCAGGCCGTCGGGACCGGCATTCTGCCCGGCAAGGTAAATGAATGCTTGCCAGGCGTCGGCGCACCACGATGGCGGCCCAGGCGACCGATGCTCGGTGGCGCGCTGGTACAGAACGGTCATGTTGGTGGGCACGAAGTTCGCCAGGAGAGGACGCAGCCGGGCCCAGTCCTCTTCGGTCAAGACCTCGACAGCCTCCCACTCGTCCCGGAGACGCTGCAACCGAACGACCTCCTCCGTGCCCGGTTCTAGGTGCTCGACAGTCTCCACCAGGATCTGCAGCCCGTTGGGGAGTCGGCTGCAGGCACGCACCAGTTCAGCCATCTGCAGCCGCAACTCGGGGTGCTCACGGAGCGAGAAGGGGCCGAGACGATCCTGGAGCTGTTCGACGAGGAGTTGGCGGCTGGTCTGCACTCGCATGAGCCGAGTGCGTTCGAGCACACTGACGAGCACCGTCTGAATCCGGTGCCGCATCTGGTCACCGCTAGTCTGCAAAGACTCCATATGCTCACAGGTCTAGGGCATGGCGGGTTTGAGCCGGGCGTGCCCCGGTCGTCACAGGCTACCCTCTGGCCGTCCCCTGCGGGGGCCGGTGACGATGCCTGCAGGCTTGCCATTGCAGGCGAGTAGCCGGCGAACGACGGTGGCGGGCGGCCGTATCCACAGTTCACAACGACTCCTGCTGTACTGCCAGGGGTTGGTTCGTTCCACAGCTCCCGAGCGTGTCGGCCACGCGGCGCGGATCTCTCGGTCGTTTCCACGTTTGCCCAAGCCAGACCAGATGGCGTCTCAATCTTCTCTCAACACTTGGGCGACCTGCGACCGATGCTGCTCCCGTCAGCAAGAACTCCCAGCGGCACGGGGAATGATGGACATCGGTACACACGTACGGTGGCCAGTGTGACCGACGTTTCGTTCGCCCGTCTCGACGCCGCCGCTGCCGCCGCGATGCTGGACCAGTTGGCCGAGGTCTACGCCGACGCCTACGGCCAGGTCCCCGGCGAGGACACCGGCGTCAAGTCGGATGCCTTCCGTGATCGGGCGACGGCTGCGCTGGGTGCCCGTAACTACGAGCTGGTGACGGCCCGGAGCGGCGGCGAGCTGGTGGGTTTCGTCTTCGGGTACAGCCTGCGGCAGGAGCGGGACTGGTTCGGCGGGCTCGATCCGGCGCCCGAGCCGGGTTTCACCGACGAGCGTGGCGGCGAGCGGACCGTGGTCCTGGCCGAGATCGAGGTACGCAAGGCGTGGCAGGGCAGGGGCATCGGGCGCGGCCTGCACGACACGTTCCTCGGTGGTCGACGCGAGGAGCGGGCGACGCTGTCGGCCAACCCGGTCGCGACCGCCACCCACGCACTCTACGAGCGGTGGGGGTGGCGGCGGGTCGGCACGAAGCCTGGACCGCCGGGTGCCTACTACCGGGAGTACGCCGTCTTCGTGCGCCCGCTGGGGTCAGCCGAACGGAGTTGACCGGTAGCTGCGTACCGCCTGGTCGAGTTCTTTGACGGGGCGGGTGCGTTTCCACGGGTCGAGCCCACGGCGCAGCTTCTGCACCTGCTGGGTGATCCGCTTGCTGGAGTTGACCGAGGTCAGCTCCACCGCCTCGGTGGCGGTCCGGCAGTTCTGGCAGCGAGGTCAGGCTTCCGACGGTCCGGGTAGGAGGTATCTGGCCTTGTGCCGGTGGGCGGCTTTGATCATCTCGGTCACTTCGATGGGTTCGCCGTCGGTGGTGTAGACGGTGCGGAACTGGCGCAGCACGGGCATGTCGTCGGGCATCTGCAGGGCGATGAACTCGTCGATGGTGGGCATGGTGGCTTCGACATCGTCGACGGCTGGTCCGGCGTGCTTGCCGAGTTCGGCGAGCACCCGGAGGGATCCGCCTTTGATCAGGCGGTGCTCGGCGAGCGAGGTGCCATGCGCGAGGTCGGTCCGGTAGTAGTTGGTGACCAGTTCGGCCGGGACGTCGTCGAGCAGGAGCAGAAGCCGCCGGCGGATGACGCTGGTGTCGGGTTCGAGGTCGTACGCCGCGGCGACCGCGACCGGCGGCGTTACCTCGTCAACGGAGAGCAGGCGGCTGGTCTTGCGGCGGCCGTGACTTGCGATCTCACTGATCCACGGGTACGGATTGGCGCTGCTGGTCTGGCCCGGGTAGTGGTTCGCTTCGACCACGATCGGCTGGTTGGCAGTGACGAACACGCCGACCCCGGACTCGCCACGGACGAATCCTTGCTTCTTGAGGATGGCGAGTGCGCGTTGAGTGGTGAGGTTGGAGACGCCGTACCGCTCGCAGAGCTGGGCCGTGGAGGGCACCTTGTCGCCGGGCTTGAACTCGCCGGTGAGGATCTGTCGGCGGAGATCGGCCGCGATCTGGCGCTGGCGGTCGCGTACGTCATTGGCAGCGGCGGGGTCGGGTTCGTTGGTCATGCGGGTGGGACCTGCATCTGGTAGGTGTGGCCGGTGGAGCGGCTGGTCACGGTGCGCATGACGGCGTACTCGACGGGTTGGCCGGTGGCGGCGCGGCTGATGCGGGTGAGGACCAGGACCGGTTCGTCGGCGGCGATGTCGAGGAGTTCCTGTTCCTGATCGGTCGGCCGTCGGGCGGTGACGTGCTCGCTGACCTGATGCGGTGCGAGGTTGAGGTCGGCGAGGACCCGTACCGCGCCGCCTTTGATCTTGCGGTTGTCGGCGAGTGGGGTGCCGGCGACGATGGGCTCCGGGTAGAAGGAGTCGGCGAGTTCGACGGGCCGATCGTCTTCCAGGATGAGGCGGCGGCGGACGACGGCTCGTTCGCCGGCGGCGAGTCCGAGTGCGCGTCTGACCTGTGTGTCCGCGTCGACGGTCTCGACGCCGAGTAGCTGTTGCGTGCCGACGCGTCCCCGGCCGGCGGCCTCGGCGGACCACGCGTCGTGCTGCTGCGCGACGAGGTACGGGTCTGAGCTGCTGGTCCAGCCTTGGTCTGTCATGGTTGCCTCCGGTTGCTGCCTCCGATCATGGTGCCGGATGCGTGGCGGCTTGGCTCACTGACCGTACTCGGGTGGGGAACCTTGTTGGCCAACGCCACTTGCAGCCTTATCACAATCATTATAAGCTCTGCTTACTTGAGGTTTCTGCGCTGGTCAGTCGGCCAAGAATCCCGGCCCCCACGGATCACGGATGTTGAATCGAGGGCACTGGTGACCCCAGTGCTCTTGCCCGCTGTGCCTGAATTCGGCCCTGTACCTGCCGCAGACCTCTCAACAGTCCTCCCTGCGAAGGAGAAGCTCTTGACCAGGAACCAAGGTCCCCGCAGTAGGTATGGCGGGTCGCCGTACGTCGTTCGCAATGAAGGTCCGACGCCGAACCGGCCGCCGTTGCCGCGACGGACGCCGGGGCAGACGGACATCGGGCGGGACCCACGGTTCCGGCTGCTGGCCGCGCGTGCGGTGGCGCCCGCGCCGGACGCCGAGCGTCCGGCTGTCGACGCCGAACGGGCGGTGCTGGACGAGGTGGCGGCGGCGATGCGGAACCGGCCGGGCGTGGACGTTTGGATCGGGCGCGGGAGACGGTCGCCGTGCACATGCCGAGTCGGTTGGCCGAATGCCGGGTGTGTGACGTGGCGGCGTTCTGCCCGCCGTTCACCGGCGCGTTGGCGGTGTTGGACCGGTGGGATCAGGTCAAGGCGCGTCGGGTGCGGGCGGTGTTGCAGTACGCCGGGTTGTGGCCGGACGGGTACGTCCACGACGGCCGGGACGACTGATGGCCGACGGTGATCTCCTGCGGGTCGGTGACACCCTGCATCTCGGCAAGGCCGACTGGGTGTTCGGCGACCGGTCGATGACGGTCCGGGTCTCCGACATCCGGTACGGCCTGGACGACGCCGAGTCCCCGGTGGTGGGCATCCTCGCCACGATCACGTTGGCCGGGCGGGACGGGCGGATGGCCGCGATCGGCGTCTACAAGTCAGCGCTGGCCCGCCCCGGGGTGCTGCAGCGGCACCGGCCACCCAACGGCGTCGATCCCTTGCCAGCCGCACACCCATAACCCGCCCGCCGTCTGCGCGAGCCGGGGTCGGGCCGGTGGCGGCAACCACGAGCCCGACCCCATTCCAGACCCAGTGGAAAGTGGATCACGATGGACGTTTGTGCCCTGACCAGTGCCGTGTTGCTCGGCTACCTCGCCGGGCTGTTCTCGTTCAAGGTGAAGAGCCGCTGGTGCCCCCGCTGCGGCGAACTGACTACCGCCAAGCCGCCGTCCTAAAGCGTCGGGCAGTGAGGTTGGGCACCTCGGCCCGCCCAGGAAGACCGGACCCTGGTCGACCCCCGACGGTCGGGACCAGGCAGGCCACCACCAACGCGAGCAGCACCCGGACGTTGTCGGTCAGGTCTGCGGTGGGCAGCCCGTCGCCCATCGACATCACCGGAAGGATCATGGTGGCAGCCACCAGACCGGTCCAGGCCGGTGCGCGGCCTCGGCGCTCGCCCACCACCAGTAGGGCGGCTAGCACGAGCCAGGTCTGATGGTGGGTCCAGGACACCGGCGAGAACGCCAGGCCGGCGGCGCCGACAATCACCACGCCGGCCAACCGGTCCCCGTCCCGGTAGGCGACCGCGCCGCGTACCAGGGCGATCGCGACCACCGCGAGCCCGGCGGTGAACAGTGCGAGGGTACGAGCGTCGTCGGGTGCTCCCAGCCGTAGTAGGGCACCGTTGATCGACTAGTTGCCGGCGGTGACGATGTTGCCGACCCGGTCGACGTCCCACATCTCGGTGAGCCAGAACCGTGCCGACTCGCCCGGCAGGATCAGCCAGGCCAGACCGGTACCGGCGAGGAAGGTCCCAGCTGCGGTGACCGCCGCTCGTCGCTCGCCAGCGAGCCACAGGTAGGGGATAAAGATCAGCGGGGTGAGTTTGACGGCGGCGGCCAGACCTGTGGCGACACCCGCCAGCCGGCGCGGGGCACGCCCCAGGCAGTCGACCAGCACCAACAGGGTCAGGATCACGCTGACCTGGCCGAACCGGAGGTTGCTGGAGACCGGAGCCGACGCGAACAGCAGCAGGGCGATCGCCGCCGGTGCCACCTGCCGGGGCAGGAGCCAGTGGATCCCATCGGAGCGGGCCACGATCACGGCGAGCAGCGCCACCAGCGCAACGGTGGCCGCCGTCCAGATTACCCGCAGCACGTCGATGTCGATCAGCGTCAGCGGTACGAACAGCAGGCCGGACAGGGGCGGATAGGTGAACGGCGCCTCGGTGCCGGCAGCGGCGTAGTCGTAGAGACTGGTGCCCTGCCGCAGACCGGTGGTCGCCTCCACGTACACGTCGAGGTCGGCGAGCCGGTCGTGCCGGGCGCGGGTGAGCGCCGCCGCCGACTGGGCGACGGCGACGACGGCTGCGGCGAACCAGACGGCGACCGCGACCCGGACCGGGTGAACGAAGCCACTGCCCCGCAGCTGGTGTGGCGTGTCCTTCAGCCGGTGCGACATAGCAGACCGGACATCGTGCATGCCTCGCCCCGTAGCCATCATGCTGAGTCAGTACAGTGGATTCTACTGGACGGCCTTGTCCTTCCCGTGTCGCGCCCCTCCTGGTCGGTGTAGCCGCTGCCCATCTGGCCTCGATCCTGTCGCCGGTTGCGAAGATCAGTTGATGAAAATACGGGCGACACGCCGGCACAAACCCGGTTTTCATCAACTGATCTTGGGGTATTGGCGGGCAAACGACCGACGCTCGGTCGTCGCGCCCAGAGGCCGGCGAATGCGCTGAGGACGACCAGTACGCCGGCGAGTCCGGTGACGGCCTGCGCCCAGCGCAGCGCCGGGGAGATCGCGTACCGGGCGCCCCAGATGGCGACCACCACAAGGGCGGTGCTGGTGAGGAGCAAGCTCCAGCCCAGGGGTGGTGTCGGACCGGTGTCCGAGCTCAGGTCGTGGAAGCGGCCGGCTGCGACGGTCACCGCCATCACCAGCACCGCGGTGTTGAAGGTGGCGTCCGCCGCGTCCATCCGATTGGTGAGGCTGTCGAAGACCGTGACCAGCCCGATCGCCATGGCAGCGATCGGTGTGACGATCCGCGCCTGGCCGGCCAGCCAGGGCACCACCACTCCGATGCCGCAACACAACCCGAACGTGTCGCCATCGCGGCCGCGCCGATCGGCTGGCGTGCGTAACCCCGACGGATGAGATAGGGCATGCTGAGGAACGACGACAGGGTCACCGCGCCGAGTGTCCACTGCAGCACCCACAGGACGACGTTCATCGCGGTGTACGCGTAGGGGCCGCGCGGCCGGAGCCGGCCGGGGGAGCGTCGTCGGTCCGCTGTGGCGGGATAGCGTCCAGGAGTTGGCGTTCGGCGTCGTCGAGGTAGCCGGTCAGGACCCGATGGGCCTCGGTCAACTCGCCCGTGACGAGCAGCTGGTGAATCTGCCGGTTGTACCGGATGTAGGGCTGGTGGAACGCCTGCGCGGCCGGGACCACCAGAAACACCAGACGTAGCTCAGCCAGCAGGCGACGCGCGGTCCGGCTGAGACGGCTGCTGCCGGCCAGGTCGGCGACGGCCTGGTGGAACCGCATGTTCGCCGTACCCACCTGCGTCCAGTCGCTGGCGTCGGCGGCGACCTCGGCAGCCTCGACCGCCTCGCCGAGGCGGTCCAGCGCGCTCGGTGGCGCGTCGGCGGCGGCGAGAATCGCGGCGCCCTCGATGATCCGGCGGAACGCGTAGATGTCTCGCACGTCGGCGGCGGTCAGCTCCCGGATGAAGACGCCGCGGTTGAACTCGTGCGTGAGCAGGCCCTCGTGCGACAGCAGCCGGAACGCTTCCCGCAAGGTGTTGCGGGACACGCCGAGCGCCTCGCGGAGGGCGTTCTCGCTCAGCCGGACGCCGGGTGGGAAGACGCCCTCGTTGATCCGTTCACGAAGGACGTCCGCCACCCGTTCGCCGTAGCCGCTGCCGGACCGACCCGGTCACTGCCGACCGGGTGGCGGAAGCGGGATCGACCGGCGGTTCGGAAGTCCGGATGATCTTCGCCTTCGATCCGTTTCGAGAGGCGGTGTTTCTCGTCGCGGGCGATAAGTCTGGCCGGTGGCAGGCCTGGTACGACACGGCGATCCCGCTGGCCGATGCGAGGTTCGACGAGCACCTGAGGCTACTCAAGGAGGACGAGTGAGTCCGACGAACTGGCGAGACGTCAAAGCCAAGGCGCGGGCGGCCGACCCTGAGTGGGACAGCCCTGACCGCGTTGCCCAACGCGCCGCGATGCGTCAGCAGATGCTGGCTTCCGTGAGCGGTGCCCAGCTCGCCGAGATTCGAAAGCAGCTGGGCCTCACCCAGGTGCAGCTGGCCGAGGCTGCGGGCCTGTCGCAAGCGCGCATCAGCCAGATCGAGAACGGTGAGGCCACGAGCCTCGAGTCACTGAGAGCCTACGTCACGGGCCTTGGCGGGCACCTCGACATAGTTGCGCGAATCGGGAACGTCCGCTTGGACGTCGCGTAGTCCAGAAACCCGGTGGCGCCACCACCCTGTCTCGACGGGGGATGCCTACGGGATCGACGGCCGGGCCGATGGCAGTTGCCACCGGCCCGGTCACCGCATCGATGTGCGCCTGCGTACTCGTCGACTCCCAGAGAGCAGGTGCTCAGGCGCCGCCGGGGTTGAGGGTCACGGTCAGCGGGGTGAAGTCGGCACCGGTGACGTCGACGCCGTCCGCCTCCGCCGCTTCGAGCGCCTGGCTGATGTAGTCGTTGGTGTAGGCCAACCCCTCCGGCTCGGCGGTCAGCACCGTCTGATCGTCCTGGTTCTTCGTGGCCAGCGACAACTCGACCGTACGCGCCCAGTCCGCCTCGTCGATCAGCCCGATCCCGCCGGTCGACGGCCAGATCAGCTTGTTGACCTCGTTGACCTGCCACAGCTGATGGCTGGCGCCCAGCGTCGACCCGGCCGCGACGGACAGGTCCCGGCACTCCTCCGGGTTGTCCCGGCAGAACGCCCAGCCCTTGATGGTGCCGGTGAGGAACTTGACCGTCTGCTCCTGGTACGCCGGGTCGTCGAGCTTGCTGGTGTCGGCCCAGATGGCGTCCTGCAGCATCGCCGTGCCGACGGAGTTCCAGTCGAGCACCGTGAAGTCCTCCGGTGTGTACAGCTCACCGGTGTCCGGGTTCTCCGCCTCCAGCAGCTGCGCGTACTCGTTGTAGCTCATCGCCTGGGCGGCGTCGATGTCGCCGCGCAGCAGCGCCTGCATGTCGAACTGCTGCTGCACCAGGGTCACGTCGGCACCCGGGTCCAGCCCGGCCTGGGTCATCGCGGCGAACAACTCGAACTCGTTGCCGAAGCCCCAGTTGCCGACCTTCTTGCCGCGCAGGTCCGCCGGCCCGGTGATGCCGGAGTCGGCGAACGCCACCTGGTAGGTGCCGGAGCGGGCGAAGATCTGCCCGACATCGGTGATCTGCGCGCCCTGTTCCCGCGACGCGAGCGCCTTCGGCACCCAGGCGATCGCGTAGTCGGCCTGCCCCTGGGCGAGCACCGTCTGCGGGACGATGTCCACCCCACCTTCGAGCAGCTCGACGTCAAGGCCCTCCTCCTCGTAGAAGCCCTTTTCGACGGCGGCGATGTAGCCGGCGAACTGGGCCTGGAAGAACCACTGCAACTGGACCTTCACCGTGGTGGTGCCGTCGGTGGCACCGCCACCAGCCTCCGGCTCCTCGTCCGCCGTACCGCAGGCGCTGATCAGCAGCGCGGCACCCGTCAGCGCCGCCGCGGCGGCCATCCGTCTTCTCATCTGGCGTCGTTCCTCCTGGTCGCGATGATGGAGCGGGGGACTGCGGCGCGCGGACGGGAGCGCCAGGGGAAGCGGAGGTCACGGGGTCTGGCCGGTGCGCCACGGCATCGCGAGGCGTTCCAGAGCCAGGGTCGCCAGGTAGAAGACCAGGCCGAGCAGGCAGGCGCCGACCACGAACGCCCAGGCCCGGGGGTACGCGGTGAGCGACGCCGCCGAGGTGATCCGCGCCCCCAGCCCGTCCTGCAGCCCACCGAAGTACTCGGCGACCACGGCCGCGATCACCGCCAGCGAGGACGCCTGGCGCAGCCCGGTGAAGACGAACGGTAGCGCACCGGGCAGCCGCACCAGCCGGGCGAAGGTCCAGCCGCCAGCGGCGTAGCTGGCCATCAGCTCGCGGTGGATCGGCTGCACCTGGCGCAGCCCGCGCAGCGTGTTGACGAAGACCGGGAAGAACGCGACCAGGCCGACGACGATCCGCCGGGGCACGCTGCTGGCCGCGTCGAACATGTTGTTCAGCACCGGGGCGAGCGCGATGATCGGCAGCGCGTTGACCAGCGCCGCCAGTGGCACCGACACCTCACTGAGCAGCCGCAGCCGGCTCACCGCCAACGCCACTGCCACCCCGAGCGTCGCCCCGGCGAGCAGGCCGATCAGCGCGTTGGTGCCGCTGGCCAGCCCGGCGGTCAGCACCACCGTGCGGCTGGCCCAGAACTGTTCGGCGATCGCCGACGGCGACGGCAGCACGTACGGGGCGACCCGGCCCAGCCGTACCGTCGCTTCCCACAGCGCCAGCCCGACGAGCCCGACGGCGACCGGCGGCCCGGCCGCCCGCAACGACCTCACTGCGCCGCCGATTCGGCAGCCGCCGGTGCCGAGGCCGGCGCGGCTCCGGTAGCCGGCGCGTCGGTGCCGCGCAACGCCCGGCGGACCTCGGTGACGGCGGCGAAGAACTCCGCCGACTGCCGGGTCTGCTCGGTGCGCTCGCCGAGGGCGACGTCGACGATGGCGGTGATCCGACCCGGCCGGGCCGACATCACCACCACCCGGTCGGACAGGTACACCGCCTCGGAGATCGAATGGGTGACAAAGACGGTGCTGGTCGCGGTGCGGGCGCAGATGCCGAGCAGTTCGTCCTGCAGGCGTTCGCGGGTCATCTCGTCGAGGGCACCGAACGGTTCGTCCATCAACAGCAACGGCGGGTGTACGGCGAGCGCCCGCGCGATCGCCACCCGCTGCTGCATGCCACCGGAGAGCTGAGCCGGGTAGTGGCCGGCGAAGTCGGCGAGCCCGACCAACTGCAGCATCTCGTCGACCCGTTCCCTGCGCTGCGTCCGCCGCACCCCGCGCAGCTCCAGCGGCAGTTCGACGTTGCGCCGTACCGTCCGCCAGTCGAACAGCCCGGCCTGCTGGAAGGCGATGCCGTACTCCTGGTCGAGTCTGGCCTGCCGGGCGGCCTTGCCGTTGACGGTGACCGTGCCGGCGGTCGGGGTGATCAGGTCGGCGATCAGCCGCAGCAGGGTGCTCTTGCCGCAGCCGGACGGCCCGATCAGCGACACGAACTCGCCCCGCCCGACGGTCAGCTCCACCCCGGTCAGCGCGGTGACCGTGTCGGCCCGGCCGGCGTTGAAGACCTTGTCGACCCCGGTGATCTCGACGGCGAATTCATTGCTCATCCGGTCACCGCCACTCGCCGCTGGTGGCGGGTCAGCCCCAGCTCCAGCAGGGTCACCGTGGCGGCGACGACCAGGCCGAGCGCGGCGGCACCGAGGATCGCCGCGTACACCTTCGCCGGGGCGCTGGTCGCCTGCCGCGAATATTCCAGGATCAGCCGGCCGATGCCGCCCCGGGTGCCGGTGGAGATCTCCCCGACGACGGCGCCGACCACGGCCGCCGCCCCGGCCAGCCGCAGCGCCGGGAACAGGTACGGCAGCGCGGCCGGGGCCCGCAGTTTCCATAAGGTGCGCCACCAGCCGGCCGCGTAGCTGCGCATCAGCTCGACCCCGGCGGCCGGTGGTGACTGCAGGCCGCGCAGCATGCCGACGGCGACCGGGAAGAACGCCAGATACGCGGCGATCACCGCGACCGACATCCACGGCTGCCACGGGTAGGCGCCGATCGACAGCCGCCCGCCCCAGCCGGCGATCACCGGGGCGAGGGCGACCAACGGCACGGTCTGCGACAGCACCACGTACGGCAGCAGTCCCCGTTCGGCGATCCGCAGCCGCTGCATCGCCACCGCCAGGATCAGCCCGACCAGGGTGCCGGCGGCGAACCCGACGCCGGTCACCCCGAGGGTGAACAGGCAGGCGTCGACGACGACCCGCCACACCGGCTGGCCGGCGGCGACGTCGACGTCGCCGAGGCCGGCGACCACGTCGGCCAGGTGCGGCATGGCGGCGTCGTCGGCGCGCGGCAGCAGCGGTACGCCGAACAGGTCCGTACCGTCGGGGTCGCCGACCAGTTTGTAGCCCTCCCAGACTGCGGCGGCCAGGGCGAGCGCGCCCAGCGCGGCCCCGGCGACGCCGGCCCGCCTCGCCCAGCTGCTGGTCGGGCCGCTGGTCAAGACGCGACCACCCGGCGGTACGCGGGGATGATCTGCTCGCCGTACGCGGTCAGGGTTTCCTGCTTGGCGTCGTGTTGCAGGTAGACGGCGAACTGGTCGACGCCGAGCTCCCGCAGCTCGGCGAGCCGCCGCAGGTGCTCCTCGGCCGGGCCGAGCAGGCAGAACCGGTCGACGATCTCGTCCGGTACGAAGTCGGTGTGGGTGTTGCCGGCCCGGCCGTGTTCGGCGTAGTCGTAGCCCTGCCGGCCGGCGATGTAGTCGGTGAGCACCTTCGGCACCGCGCTGCCGTCGCCGCCGTAGCGGGCGACGATGTCGGCGATGTGGTTGCCGACCATGCCGCCGAACCAGCGGGTCTGGTCCCGCTGGTGGGCCAGGTCGTCGCCGACGTAGGCGGGGGCGGCGACGCAGAAGGTGACCGCGTCCGGGTCGCGGCCGGCGCGTTCGGCGGCGGCCCGGACCGCGCCGATCATCCATGCGGCGATGTCCGGGTCGGCGAGCTGCAGGATGTAGCCGTCGCCGACCTCGCCGGCCAGGGCGAGCGCCTTCGGCCCGTACGCGGCGACCCAGACCTCCAGCGCCCCGTCACTGACCCACGGCAAGGTGATGTCCCGGTCGCGGTAGCGTACGGTCCGCCCGGCGGCCAGGTCACGGATGACGGTGACGCATTCGCGCAGCTCGGCGAGGGTGGTGGGGCGGGCACCGAGGACCCGGACCGCCGAGTCGCCCCGGCCGATGCCGCAGACCGTGCGGTTGCCGTACATCTCGTTGAGGGTGGCGAACGTCGACGCGGTGACGGTCCAGTCCCTGGTGCTGGGGTTGGTCACCATCGGCCCGACTGTCACCGATGTGGTGGCGGCGAGGATCTGGCTGTAGATGACGAACGGCTCCTGCCACAGTACGTGCGAGTCGAACGTCCACACGTGGCTGAAGCCGGCCTGCTCGGCCTGCTGGGCCAGCGACACCAGCTCGCGGCCGGGCGGGTCACACTGGAACACGACGCCGAAGTCCATCTGGCGTACCCCCTTCAGAGCAGGTAGTCCGACAGGCCGCGGCGCAGGTAGCGGCCGTGGCCGGCGCGTCCGTGGTAGGTGCCGTCGCCGCTGACCAGGACGGTGCCCCGCGACAGCACGGTGTCGACCTTGCCGGTGATCTCGAAACCCTCGTACGACGAGTGGTCCATGTTCATGTGGTGGGTGGCGGCCGAGATCGTGGTCCGGCCGGCCGGGTCGTAGACGACGATGTCGGCGTCGGATCCGGGGGCGATGACGCCCTTGCGCGGGTAGAGACCGAACATCCGGGCCGGGGTGGTGGCGATCGTCTCCACCCAGCGGGCCAGGGACAGCTTGCCGTCGACGACGCCCTGGTAGATCAGGTCGACCCGGTGTTCGACGCCGCCGATCCCGTTAGGGATCTTGGAGAAGTCGCCGAGGCCGAGCTCCTTCTGGTCCTTGAAGCAGAACGGGCAGTGGTCGGTGGAGACCACCGCCAGGTCGTTGGTGCGCAGGCCACGCCACAGGTCGGCGCGGTGGGGTTCGTGCTTGCTGCGCAGCGGCGTGGAGCAGACCCACTTGGCGCCTTCGAAGCCGGGCGCGCCGAGCTGGTCCTCCAGGGTCAGGTAGAGGTACTGCGGGCAGGTCTCGGCGAAGACGTTGCGGCCGGCGTCGCGGGCGGACGCGACGGCGGCGAGGGCTTCGCTGGCGGACAGGTGCACGATGTAGAGCGGGCAGTCGGCGGCGACCCCGGCCAGCGCGATGGCCCGGCTGGTCGCCTCGGCTTCCAACGCGGCCGGGCGGGTCAGCCCGTGGTGGATCGGGTCGGTCTCACCCCGGGCCAGGGCCTGCCCGATCAGCACGTCGATCGCGATGCCGTTCTCCGCGTGCATCATGATCGTGGCGCCGTTGTCGCGGGCCTTCTGCATCGCGCGCAGGATCTGCCCGTCGTCGCTGTAGAACACCCCTGGGTACGCCATGAAGAGCTTGAAGCTGGTGATCCCCTCGGTGGCGACCAGGGAGTCCATCGCCTTGAGTGACTCGTCGTCCACCCCGCCGATGATCATGTGGAAGCCGTAGTCGACGTGGCAGTTGCCCTGCGCCTTGGCGTGCCAGGCGGTCAGTCCGTCGCCGACCACCTCACCGGCGCGCTGCACCGCGAAGTCGATGATCGTGGTGGTGCCGCCGAAGGCGGCGGCCTTCGTACCGGTGTCGAAGGTGTCACTGGCGAACGTGCCGCCGAACGGCAGTTCCATGTGGGTGTGCACATCGACGCCGCCGGGGATGACGTACTTGCCACTGGCGTCGAGGACGTCGACGCCGTCGGCCGGCCCGGTGCCGGGGGCGAAGATCGCGGCGATCGTCTCGCCGTCGACGAGCACGTCGGCGGCGTACGGCCCGGTGGGTCCGACGACGGTGCCGCCGGTGATCAGCAGTGCCATCTGAGTGGTTCCTTCCGCCGGATCAGGGCCGGTCAGGGCTGGACCAGGTCACCGTAGGCGTCCGGGCGGCGGTCGCGGTAGAAGGCCCACCGGTTGCGGACCGTCTCGATCAGGTCGAGGTCGAGGTCGCGGACGATCAGCTCCGGCTGGTACGGGTCCCCGGTGTCGCCGACGAACTTGCCTTCCGGGTCGACGAAGTAGGAGGTGCCGTAGAAGTCGTTGTCGCCGTAGTCGGCCTCGACGCCGACCCGGTTGATCGCGGCGATGAAGTACTCGTTGGCCACCGCCGCCGCCGGCTGCTCCAGCTTCCACAGGTACGACGACAGGCTGCGGCTGGTCGCCGACGGGTTGAACACGATCTGCGCGCCGGCCAGGCCCAGCGCCCGCCAGCCTTCCGGGAAGTGCCGGTCGTAGCAGATGTAGACGCCGATCCGGCCGACGGCCGTGTCGAAGACCGGGTAGCCGAGGTTGCCGGGGCGGAAGTAGAACTTCTCCCAGAAGCCCTTGACGTTGGGGATGTGGGTCTTGCGGAACTTGCCCAGGTAGCTGCCGTCAGCATCGATCACAGCGGCGGTGTTGTAGAGGAGCCCGGCCTGCTCGCGTTCGTACATCGGCAGCACCATCACCATGTTGTGCTCGGCGGCGAGGGCGGCGAACCGTTCGGTGGTCGGCCCGGGGATCGACTCGGCGTAGGCGTAGTACTCGCTCTCCTGCACCTGGCAGAAGTACGGCCCGTAGAACAACTCCTGGAAGCAGATCACCTTCGCGCCCTGGGCGGCGGCCTGCCGGACGTACTCCTCGTGCGCTTTGATCATGGATTCCTTGTCGCCTGTCCACGTGGTCTGGACGATGGCGGCGCGGACGACTCCTGGCATGGCTGATCCTCCCTGCGCTACCGGCTTCCGGCGCGGTCAGGTCCACTCCGGAGCACATGGCTGGTCCGGATGACCGGCGGTGACCTGGTGCTTCCCGGCCTCGGGAAGCTACGACTGTATCCACGCCGACGGTCGCAGACAATCATGTCCTTGTTACCTACTGTTTCCGACGTGTAATCCGGTCAACCTCCCTCGACCGATGTCGATCTTGCCGGAAATGCGGCGACGGCGGTCGAGCCGATGAAGCCGAAGTTGGTGCTGGCACCGGCGCCGAGGCTGCCGTTGTAGGCGACGTTACGGGCGGTAACCGTCGACCCGCTGGCCGAGACCGTGGCGTTCCACGCCTGCTGCACGGTCTGCCCGCTCGGGTAGGCCAGGGTCACCGTCCAGCCGCTGATCGCCGAGGAGCCGGCGGTCACCCGGACCTCACCCTGGAAGCCGCCGGACCAGCTCGATGCGACCGTGTAGGAGGCGGTACATCCGGCCGATCCGGGCGGCGGCGTGGTCGGGGGTGCGGTGGTGGGCGGGGCCGTGGTGGGCGGCGGCGTGGTCGGAGGTGCGGTGGTGGGCGGCGGGTTGCTGCCGCCGAAGTTCACGTCGCTGCAGAAGTAGTAGGACTGGTCCATATGGCTGGCCTGCCAGATGGTGTAGACCATGTGTCGGCCGGTGCGCCCCGGCGCGGTCGCCGGGATGTCGATCTGCACCCCGCTGGGCACGCTCTGCCACTGCGACGCCGGCGTGTTGCCGATCTGGGCGACGAGCTCCAGATTGCCCCAGCCCAGTGCCTGGCTGATCGGGTTGAAGCCCTGCCGGGTCACGTACACCCGGATGTAGTCGGCACCGTGGCTGGCTTGATCGAACAATCGGACGCTGAACGAGTTGCTGATTGACTTGGCCCGCCAGTTGCCGATGGCGTCCATGGCGTTGTAGCGGCCGCCCTCGGTGCGTCCACCGCTGCAGAGCTGGCCGTCCGGGATGGCGCCCTGGTGGTTGCCGCCGACGCCTTCGCGGTAGAGGCCGTTCCAGTTCCACATGGCGGCAGCGTTGGCCTGCCATGCCTGATAGCACATGGGATCCTCGGTGGCCATCTCCGGTGCCATGTGGTTCCCGCCCCAGCGGTCGAGACATCCGTAGTTGCGGGAGGCCGGATCGAGCACTGATCCATGGGCCGAGGCGACATTGGCCAGTGCGGTGGTCAGCAGCAGCCCGGCGGCGACGGCAACGACCAGGGCGTACAGCGCGAGTGGTCGCCGGCCGGTGGTGGTGAGTGTGGGCATTACAGACTCCAACCTCGGTTGGTGCGCGCCGGTACGGGGCGCGGTAGCGAAAGCACGGATCGTCGCCCGCGAGCGCGCACGGATGTGCGCTGCGCGTCACGGTCCTGCGGAGAGTTGCCCTGCTCCCGCGTGGCTGCCGGCTCCCGAAGCTGTCCTACCTAAGAATCACGCTCACTTCAACGAAAGTCAATACATGGTGGTGTGTGGGGGCTGCGCGGGGATCGCCGATGAGGGCGGCGGATCTGCCGACCGCGGTCCGCGTCGGCGGCGCGGACCCGCGTGAGCTGCCCACGGCGTCGTCAAACACCCTGACGGGTGATTGCCGACGCGATCGGCAATGTCGCGTCCGGCCTGGCGGCAGACTCGTCCAGTAGCAGGCGAGGGAGGTGGCAGGCGAGGGAGGTGGCGGGTTGTCAGCGACCACGGAGGCCTTCTTCGCCAGCGTCCACGAACGCGATCCTCGGTTGCCCCCAGCAGTCGACGGCTCGCTGCGCTTCGACGTGCGGTACCGCGATCACACTGAGCAGTGGCTGCTGCGTTTCGCGGCGGGCCGCGTGCGGGCCGAACAGTCCGGTGCCGATGCGGATTGTGTCGTCGCCATCGACAGCGTGTTGTTCGAACAGATCCTGTGCGGGAAGGAACGACTCTTCCCCGCATTCATCCGCTTCGGGCTCACCCTGGAGGGCGTGATCGCGTTGCTGCCGATGCTCAACTGGCTGCTGCCCGACATGGTGGGTGCCCGGCATCCGCGGCAGCTGGCGGAGGGTTGGAAGGAAGCCAGGTGACGAACCTCAAGTACACCAGCATCCTCGAAGGCAACCTGTTCATGGTCAGCGACGAGCGCGGTGACGTGTCGCCCTCGACGGATATGCCTACCGGGCTGTTCGGTTTCGACATGCGCTACCTGTCCGTCTGGAATCTCACCGTCAACGGCGAACGCCTCTCCGTGCTGTCCGTTGACGACCTTCAGTACTTCGAATCGCGCTACTTCCTTGTTCCGGGCGAGCCGACCCACTACGTCGACGCGAGCATGTCGGTGATCCGCCAGCGTCGCCTCGGTGGTGGCGCCTTCGTGGAGCAGCTGACCGTGCTCAACCACCAGGAAGTCGCGGTCGACCTACGGGTCCGGCTCGACATCGCCACCGACTTCGCAGACTCCACCGAGTACGCCAACGTGCACAAGAAAGGGAAGATTTCCACCGCTGTCGAGCAGGACACCCTGCACATGTACTACACCCGGGAGAATCAGTGCCGTGAAGTGGTGATCACCAGCAGCGCTGAGGCGGCGATTGACGACCACGGGATGACGTTCGACATCAGCGTCGGGCCGCACGGATCGTGGGAGACCGTCCTGCAGTTGATCTACTGGGTGCGCGGCATCCATGGGCGGGACATCCGGGTGACCGCGCCAAACTTCGACGCCCCGGGCATGGTGGATGCGAGCCGGGTGCTGGCCGAGTGGCTCGCCGCCGCCCCCACCCTGAGCTGTGACTCGGCCCCACTCGACCAGGCGTACCGCCGCAGTCTCACCGATCTGGCGGCACTGCGTTTTACCGGGAACCTGCGTGGGGAACAGCAGTTCTCCGCCGGACTGCCCTGGATGATGGGACTGCAGGGTCGGGACAGCATCGTAACCTGCCTGCAGCTACTGCCGTTCATCCCGTCGATGGTGCCGAACGTCCTGCACTTTCTCGCGGACGCGCAGGGAACCCGGCTCGACGACTTCGCCGAGGAGGAACCCGGCAAGATCCTCCAGGAGTTCCGGTTCGGAGAGCGAGCCGGGTTCGGGGAGATCGCCGCCTGCCCCTACTACGGTGCGGCCGACACGACGCCGCTGTTCGTCATCCTGCTCGACGCGTACGACAGATGGACCGGAGATACCTCGATCGCCCAGGAGCTCGAGTTCCACACCCGACGGGCGTTGCGGTGGATCGACGAGTACGGCGACATCATGGGCGACGGCTACCTCTGGTACGCCAGACGCAACGACCGACTTGGCGTGGAGAACCAGTGCTGGAAAGACACGCCCGATGCCATTTCCTACCGCGATGGTCGGTTACCGGTCGGCCCCCGGGCCACTTGCGAGCTCCAGGGTTATGCCTACGACGCCAAACGTCGCGGTGCCCGGTTGGCCCGTGAGGTGTGGAACGATCCGGCGTACGCCGCCGAGCTCGAAGCCCAGGCCGCCGAGCTCAAGCGCCGGTTCAACCAGAGGTTCTGGATCCGCGACGGCCGCTACTACGCGCTCGGCGTGGACGCCGATGGCAACCACGTCGACGCCTGCGCCTCGAACATGGGGCACCTGCTGTGGAGCGGTATCGTCGACCCGGACAAGGCTCGGCACGTCGTCAAACATCTGATGAGCGAGCGGCTCTTCACCGGCTGGGGCATCCGTACCCTTGCCGAGGGCGACGGGCGGTACAGCCCGGTCGGCTTCCACACCGGGGCGATCTGGCCGTTCGACAACGCCCTCATCGCCCACGGCATGCGTCAGTACGGCTTCCATCAGGAAGCCGCCCGGGTAGCGGGTGCCATCATCGATGCTTCGGAGTTCTTCGACGGCCGCCTGCCCAGCGCGTTCGCGGGCTACGACCGGAAGTTGACCAAGTATCCGGTTCAGCTGCCGGCTGCGTGCAGCCCGCACTCCTGGTCGGCCGGGGCGGTGTTGATGTTCCTGTGTTCCATGCTCGGTCTCGACCCGAAGGGCGAGCATCTGATCGTCCGCCCGCACCTGCCGCGCGGCATCGGCCGGATCGAGCTGCTGGACCTCCCCGGTCGGTGGGGGCTGGTCGACGTGTTCGGCCGTGGGCACTGATCCGTCGCATGCAGCCGACTCAGGTAGGTCAACCCGAGGCAGGGCACCGGCGACGCCGGGTGGAGTATCCGCAGCGGCTACCGGGTACCGCAAAGGGACGACCTGCCGACGACCAAGGAAGGACCTACGGTGACTTCGACCACGCCCCGTACCACCCTCGCCGACCTGGCCACCGTCCCCGGCCCGTTCGTGTCGCTCTACCTGGACACCAGCGGCCGGGCCCCGGACACCGGCGAGCAGGTCCAGCTGCGCTGGCGGGCGGCCCGCCAACGGCTGGCCGAGGCGGGGGCGCCTGGCGAACTGCTCGACGTGATCGGCGGGCTGACGAACCGGGCCTACGCCGACGGGGACACCCTGGTGGTGATCGCCGACGCAGAGCGGGTGCGGCTGGTGCGTCAGCTGCCGGAACCGCCGGAGCGGGAGATCGCCAGCTACGGTGCGATCCCGCACCTGTTGCCCCTGTTGCGCTGGCAGCAGCGGCAGCTACCCGTTCTGGTGGTGGCGACCGACCGGGTCGGCGCCGAGATCGTCGCCCTGCAGCCGGACGGTGTGGAGGTGACCGAGTCGGTCGCCGGGGAGACGTTGCACATCACCCGGTCGCATCCGGGCGGCTGGTCCCAGCGGCGGTACCAGCAGCGGGCCGAGGACCGCTGGGAGGCCAACGCGACGCTGGTGGCCGAGCGGCTCGCCGAACTGGTCGACGAGGTCCGACCCCGGGCGGTCGTGGTCACCGGGGACGTCCGGGCGGTGCAGTTCCTACGGGACAAGTCGCCGACCCGGGTCGCCGAACTGCTGCACGAGGTGCAGGGCGCCTACGACACCACCGACGCGGCGGTCGAACAGGCCGTCGACGTGGTGGAGGGCATCGCCGACGCGGACGTGGCCGCCGCCGTCGCGGCGTACCGGCGGGAGATCGGCCAGGCTGACCGGGCCGCCGCTGGGGCGTCGGACACGCTCGCGACGCTCGCCCGCCGGCAGGTCGACACCCTGCTGCTGGTCGACGACCCGCAGCTGACAACCCGTTCGGCGTACGCCGGACCGCAGCCCGACCAGGTCGGTGCCACGGTCGGCGCGGTGGCCGTTTTCGGCGTGACGGATCCCGTCGAGGTGCCGCTGGGTGATGCCGCCGTGCGGGCCGCCCTCGCCGGCGGAACCCGGCTGGTGGTGGTGCCGGACAAGCTCGCCGACCAGGTGCCCGACGGCGTCGGTGCGATCCTGCGCTACACCGTCTGACCGGGCGGCAGGGACGTCCGACCCGGCTGGCGGGCCGGTCAGCGGTGCGAATGTGGGCGGGCCACCAGCACCGGGCAGTGTGCGTGGTGCACCAGTGTCTGACTGACCGAGCCGAGCAGCAGCCCGGTGAAGCCGCCGCGACCACGGGAACCGACCACCACCAGACCGGCCTTGCGGCTCGCCTCGACCATCACCGCGTCCGCCTCGACCCCTTCCAACGGCCGCTGCTCGATGGGCAGGTCCGGATGGCGTCGCCGGACGGCGGCGACGGCGGCGTCGAGCAGTTCGTCGGCCTCCCGGCGGGCACCGTCGGCCGGTGCCGCGACCTCCGTGCTGTCCCGCATCGGACTCGGCCACCAGACGTGGAGTACGGCCAGCCCGACCCGGCGCGCGGCGGCTTCGTCGGCTGCGGCGTGCAGGGCTTGCTCCGCGTGCGCCGAACCGTCGACGCCGACCAGTACCGGGCCGTCCGCCTCGACGGGCGCATCCGGTGGCCGGACCACCAGCACTGGGCAGTGTGCGTGCCCGGCCACCTGTGAACTGACCGAGCCGAGCAGCAGCCCGGTGAAGCCGCCGAGGCCCCGACTGCCGACCACGACCAGCTCCGCGTGCCGAGACTCCTCGATCAACGTAGGGGCCCCGCCGGCTGCCACCTGCCGGGTCTGCACCGTTATGCCGGGCCGCTCGCCGCGCAGCTGCGCGGCGGTCTCGGCGAGCATCCGCTCACCTTCCTCGTTCGGCCCGGGTAGTTCGCCGTCGTACGGATTGATCGGGATCCCGTACCCGAAGGCGTGCAGATAGCCGTGGACCAGTACCAACGGCGCGCCGTGCCGGACCGCGGCCTCGGCGGCGTGCCGGGCGGCGCACAAGCTGGCCGGTGATCCGTCCACCCCTGCGACGATCGGGTCACTCATCGTTCCTCCAGGACCGTGTCGATCACGTCGGCCGGATCCCGACGTGGCGTCGGTCGGCCGGGCTGACCGTATCCGATCCTGATGACCATTTGTGGTGTTCCGAATCGTCCGAGTGCCAGCCGGAGCTGCTCGCGGGCCTGAGTGACCTCGATCGGCTGGGACAGCATCGACGCGGCCAGGCCGGCGTCGGTGGCCGTCAACAACACCCGCTGCAGCGCCTGCCCGGCGGTGAGCTGGTCGCTCGGCGTGTTGCCGGTCGCGCCGAGCACCGCCACCAGCGGCTCGGACTCGAAGTCGCGGCCAGGGGTGCGACGGGCACTGCCGAACGGTCGCCGGGGAAGCAGGTCGTGCGGCTCCGCGACCGGTCCACCGGCGGCCGCCGGCACCCCGTCCGGTGCCGGGAAGTGCCGGGTCCACCGCGCTACTTCCGCCCGGTACCCGGGATCCCGGTCGAGCACCCGGTTGGCGCTGGTGGCGATCTCCGCGACGGCGGTGACGGCGGTTGAGCCGACCACCAGCTCCAGCCAGCCGCCCTCGGCCTGGGCCGCCTCGATCAGCCGCCGCCGCACCGGCGGCGGCACCGGATCCGGCCGCAACGGCAGCCGGTTGCTGTGCCGGCGTGGCACTGCGGCGTACAGCCTGGACTCGGCCGGCGTGACTGGCCGCGGTGGTCCGGGCACCAGCCGGGCCAGCAGCCACGGGTCGGCCGGCTCGGGGCGGAGCCGGACCTCGGCCGGTGTGCCGGCGGCGGCCAGGGCAAGCCGCAGGTTGAACAGGGCGGCCCCGCAGCCGATCCGGGCGGCCCAGCCGGTCGGATCGCAGGCGGTGAGCAGCCGGTCCGGGTCGAGCCGGAGCTCGATCGCGCTGCCGACCAGCCGGAACCGCCACGGCTGGCTGTTGTGCAGCGACGGGGCGCGGACCGCCGCGGTCACCGCGGTGCGCAGCTGGGCCATGGTGAACGTGGTGGTCAACATGACTACACGGTGTCCGGTCCGGGCCGGCACCGGCAGGGCCGTACGTCCCGGATCCTCCCGGGCCACCGGGCCCGTCCGTCTCGACTGCCTCGCCCGCCGTCACCTGCCCCAGGCGACCCCGGCGCCCGGGACTTTGGTCCCTGGCTGTAGCGCCCCGCGACAGGGTAGAAACAGAGGATGATCCGCGTCTTCCTGCTCGACGACCATGAGGTCGTCCGCCGTGGCCTTGCCGACCTGCTGCAGAGCAGCGGTGACATCGAGGTGATCGGCGAGTCCGGGTCCGCGCAGGAGGCTGCCCGGCGCATCCCGGCGCTGCGCCCGGACGTGGCGATCCTCGACGCCCGGCTGCCGGACGGCAACGGCATCGACGTCTGCCGGGACGTGCGGGCCGTCGACTCGTCCATCAACGGGCTGATCCTCACCTCGTACGAGGACGACGAAGCGCTCTTCGCCGCGATCATGGCCGGTGCCGCCGGTTACGTGCTCAAGCAGATCCGGGGCACCGACCTGGTGGACGCGGTACGCCGGGTGGCGGCCGGTCAGTCGCTGCTCGACCCGGCGGTGACCCGCCGGGTGCTGGAGCGGATCCGCAGCGGCGTCGAGGAGCCGCACGAGCTGAAGTCGCTCACCGAGCAGGAACGCCGGATCCTGGAGTACGTCGCCGAAGGGCTGACCAACCGGGAGATCGCCGGCAAGATGTTCCTCGCCGAGAAGACCGTGAAGAACTACGTCTCCAGCCTGCTCGCCAAGCTCGGCCTGGAGCGGCGGACCCAGGCGGCGGTGCTCGCCACCCGGCTGCTCGGCCCGCGTCACTGACCCTGCCGTAACGGGACCATTCCGGGTCAGGTCAGTCCCGTAACGGGACCATTCCGGGTCAGGTCAGTCCCGTAACGGGACTTTCCAGGTCAGGATGGTGCCGCGCGGATCCCCGGCGGCCACCGAGAAGGCTCCGTCGCGCTGTTCGGCACGTTCCCGCATGTTGACCAACCCGCCCCGGGCGGCGGCCGGGTCCACTCCGACGCCGTTGTCGGTCACCGTCAGCGCGATTTCCCCGCCGAGTGCTGACACCCGTACCGCGACCTGGCTCGCCCGGGCATGCCGTACCACGTTGGACAGCGCCTCCCGCAGCACCGCCAGCAGGTCCGGACGGATCTGGTCAGGCACGGCGCTGTCCACCGGCCCGTCCAGTTGCAGGGCGGGCCGGAAGCCCAACCCGTCGGCGGCCGAGTCGACCGCCTCGCGCAACTCGGTACGCAGGACCGCGCTCATCGGGGTACGCAGCTCGAAGATCGCCCGGCGGATGTCCCTGATGGTGGAGTCCAGATCGTCGACGGCGGTGTTGATCCGTGTTCCGATCTCCGGTCGGCCACTGCACAGCGGCATGGCGCTCTGCAACTGCAGCCCAGTGGCGAACAGCCGCTGGATCACCACGTCGTGCAGGTCGCGGGCGATCCGTTCCCGGTCCTCCAGCACCACCAGCAGCTCGCGTTCCTCCTGCGCCCGGGCCCGCTCGATGGCCAGCGCCGCCTGACCGGCGAAGCTGGCCAGCAGCGGCGCGTCCCCGTCGGCCGGCCCGGCAGCGTCCGCGCGGTGCGCCACCACCAGCACGCCGTGCAGTGTCTCCGAGACCGTCAGCGGAGAGATCACCGCCGGTCCGGCGGTGACCGGCACCGGCCACGGTGCCGCCTTCGCCAGGCTCTCCACCATGATCGGCTCACCGCTGGTGATCGCGCCGGCGAAGCTGGTCTCACCAGCCGGCAGCACCGCGCCGACCAGCCCGGAGGTCGACCCCCGCGGTACGTCCACCACCTCGACCGTGAACTGGGCCGCCTCGTCATCGTTGACCAGGACCAGCACCATCTCCGCCTCGGCCACCTCACGTGCCCGCCGGGCGACCAGGGCCAGCGCGTCGGTGCGGCGCACGGTGCCGAGCAGTACGCCGGTGATCTCTGCGGTGGCGGCCAGCCAACGTTCGCGTCGGTTGGCCAACTCGTACAGCCGGGCGTTCTCGATCGCCACGCCGGCGGCGGCGGCCAGCGCCGTCACGATCTCCTCGTCGTCCTCGGTGAACTCGGCCGCGCCCTGCTTCTCGGCCAGGTACAGGTTGCCGAACACCTGGTTGCGGATGCGCAGCGGCACTCCCAGGAAACTGTGCATCGGCGGATGGTGCGGCGGGAATCCGTACGACCGCGGGTGCCTGGTGATGTCCGGCATCCGCACCGGTGCCGGATCGTCGATGAGCAGGCCGAGAACGCCCCGACCGTGCGGCAGGTCACCGATCGCCGCGTGCGTCTGCGGGTCGATGCCGTGGGTGACGAAATCGACCAGATGGCGGTCCGGGCCGATCACCCCGAGGGCGCCGTACCGGGCTCCGGCCAACCCGCACGCCGCCTCGACGATGCGCCGCAGGGTGCTGTGCAGCTCCAGGTCGGTGCCGATGCCGACCACCGCGTCGAGCAACGCACGGAGCCGCTCCCGACTGGTGACGACCTCGCCGACCCGGTCGAGCATCTCGTGTAGCAGCTGGTCCAGTCGGACCCGGGACAGTGGGGTCAGGCCGAGCGACGGCGCGTCGCGGTGCTCGGCCGGCGGGGGGTTCGCGGCGCTCACAGCGACGATGCTAGCCGGCCCGTCGCCGGACCGGCTCGGCTCGCCGCCCGCCGGTCCGGCCCACTCAGTGCCGTGCCGGCCTGACCACGACCAGCGGACACTGACTGCGGTACAGCAGGGCGTTGCTCACCGAGCCGAGCAGCAGCCCGGTGAAGCCGCCCCGCCCGCGGGCGCCGACCACCAGCAGCTGACCCCGGGCCGACTCCTCGGTCAGCACCTTCGTCGCCCGCCCCTGGACCGACAGCTGCCGTACGGTCAGGTCGGGATGCCGCTGGCGGACCCCGGCCACCGACTCGGCGAGCAGCGCCTCCTCCTCCGCCTGCAGCGCCGCCGCGTCGTAGACCAGCGGTTGCATGTCACCCGGTCCGATAGACGGCGGATGGGTCCAGGTGTGGACCGCGAGCAACTCCGTACCGCGCAGGTCGGCCGCCTCGGCGGCGAACCCGACGGCCTGTGCCGACAGCTCGGAGCCGTCCACCCCGACGATGACCGGACCGCTGCGGTCGCAGTCGCCCCGGGCCACCAGCACCGGGCCGTCGGCGTGGGTCGCCACCTGGGAGGCGACGGAGCCGATCAGCGCCCCGGAGATCGGTCCGAATCCGTGGTCGCCGAGGACGACCAGCGCGGCGGAGCGTGCCTCGGCGAGCAGGACCATTGCGGCGGCCCCGTCGACCACCTGGGTGGCGATCTCGAGCTGCGGCGCTTCGTCGGCCGCCGCCTTGGCCGCCTCGTCGACGATCTCCCGGGTGTACCGTTCGACCTCACCTTCCGGCGGCACCGCTGGTGCCAACGCCATCGGTGCCTGCAGCGCCGGCCAGACGAAGGCGTGCACGATCCGCAGCGGGCGCCGTCGCATCGCGGCCTCCCGGGCGGCCAGCCGGACGGCCTGCACCGCGGCCTTGGAACCGTCGACGCCGACCAGTACGGGTCCGTCGGGATTCATCGACCCTCCTCGGGGTCGGTGGCGTGGGGGTTCGCGGCGTTCACCTCACTGGTGTCCACCAGCTGAGCCGCCGGTATCCTCGGCGGGTGCGGTGGGCCGGCGTGGTCCGGGCTGGCGATGCCGAGCCGTAGCACCAGGTACGGGTAGCCGAGCCCGGCGAGGATGTGTCGCAGGGTCTGCCGGGTGGCGGCCACCTCGACCGCCCCGCTCAGCGGAACCACCGAGATGCCCAGCTCGGTCGCGGTCAGCCAGGCCGACGAGAGCGCCTCGCCAGCGGCCAGCCAGGACGTCGGTTCGTCGTCGTCACCGAAGAGCAGGGCGTAGACGGCGGCCCGGTCGTGCCCGCCGCCGACCGGCAGGGTGCCGGACCGGCCGAAGTCGCGTCCGGGCACCGTGGTCTGCGCGGCCCGCTCCGGCAGGACCTCCTCGGGCAGTCCGGTGCCGGGCGGGGTGCCCAGCCCGGTCCAGTAGTCGAGTTCGCCGCGGATCTGCGGGTCCTCCGACTCGGCCTCCTCCGCCCGGCTGGCCGCCGCAGCGAGCAGCATCACCTGGTCGGAGGAGAGGATCTGCAGCTGGACGCCGGTGCCGGCGGCGGCGGTGACCGCGGTGACCGCCGCGACCGGTAGCGGTTCGTCGCTGACCGGCCGACGGTCGGTGTGTCGCACCTGCATCGCCTGGAACATCCGGACGGTGTCGGCCTGGACCGCGATCCGTTCGGTGGGTCGCAGCACCGCCAGCAGGTCCTCCTCGGCCGGGTCCGGCAGCCGTTGCACCTGCGCCGTCCAGCCCTGAGCGGCGAGCGCGATCCTCGCGTGGTGCAGCGCGGCGCCGCAGCTGAGGATGAGCAACCGGCGGTCCGGATCGGTGGCCGGCAACTGCCGGTCCCGGGCGGCGCGCAGCTCCAGACTGTCCGGCCGGACCCGCCATTGCCACGGCTGGGTGTTGTGCACCGACGGCGCGTAGCCGGCGGCCGCGGCGGCCTCGGCCAGTACGGCGGCCAACGGCCGGTCGGCGGTCGCGGCGTCGACGCCGGTCACCGCCGTGTCGACGGTGGTCCCGGTCCCGGTCCCGGTCCCGTTGGTGGTGACCTCGTCCATCTGCTGCCTCCTGGTCTGGGTCTGCTACGCCGACGGCTCGTGGCCGACGGGACGCGGGGAATCCGGACCCGAACCACGTCCGTTCCCGCTCCGGGACAGATGTAACACCAGTGCGGGCAGCGCCGCGACAGCGGCACAGGCCGCCAACTCGGTCAGGGCCAGCGGCTCGGTGCCGAGCAGCGCCCGCAGCGGACCGAGGTGGACCCCGGCGAGCTGCAGCAGGCCCGCCCCGGCCACCGCGAATACCAGCGCCGGGTTCGCCATCCGCCGTCGGCCGTCGGCCGCCGTCGTACCCCGTTGAGTGCCTTCCGCCGCCGTGCCCCGACGGGCCCGGACCGCGAGCGCGACGCCCAGCTGGGCCAGCCCGAGGGTGACGAAGACCACCGTCTGCCAGGGCCGGCCCATGTGGTACGCGGCGACACCGGCCGCCAGGGTGACCGCCGTGATCAACGTGCCGGTGGTGAGCACCCCGGCGAGCAGGCCGGCGCCGAGCACCGACTCGGTGGGCGGTCGGGGTGGCCGGCGCGATCCGCCCCAACGCGCTGTCGGCGCCGGTCCGGGTGACGATGCCGGTCGCCCGGCCGGCGACGACGACGGTGCCGGCGTGGGCCCGGTCACCGTCGTCGTGCTGCACCGGCACCGATTCACCGGTCAGTGTCGACTCGTCGCAGCGCAGCCGGGTCGCGGCGGTGAGGACCAGATCGGCGGGGACGATGTCGCCAGCGGTGATCTTCACCAGATCGCCCGGGACCAGTTCGGCCGCCGGCACGACCCGGTCGACACCGTCGCGTCGCACCCGGGCCACCGGCGCCGCCAGCCGGTCCAGCGCGGCGACCGCCCGGTCCGCCCGGACCTCCTGAACCACGCCGATACTGGTGTTCACCACCACCACGAGCAGGATCACCACGGTGTTCGGGTAGTCGGCGAGTGCCGTGGTGACCACCCCGGCGGCGAGCAGCAGCACGACCAGCGGATCGCTCAGTTGGCGGGCCACCCGGCGGACCAGCCCGGTGCGGTCGGGCCCGCCCGGCACGATGTTCGGCCCGTACTCGATGGTCCGCCGGGTGACCTCGGCGGCGTCCAGTCCACCCGGATCGACCGGTGGCACGGGATCGACGGCAGGTACGCCCGGATCGACGACCGGTCGCGTGTCAACTGGCACCGGCCACCCCCACCGCGTCGACCGGCCGGGTCGGCGCGGGTTCGAGCAACTCGGCGAGCGGCCGGCGGGGCACCGGTGGACTGAGCGGCCCGTAGCCGATCCGGATGATCGCCTGCGCCCGCCGTCCGTCCTGCTGGCGACCGAGCAGGTCACGCAGTTCGGGAAACTCCAGCGGCTGGGTCAGCAGCGTGGTGGCCAGGCCGCGTACCGTCGCGGTGAGCAGCACCCGCTGCAGCGCCTGCCCGGCGCGCAGCCAGTCCCGCGGGGCGTCGCCGACGGTGTACAGCACGGCGAGGACCGGGTCCTCCTCGAACGCGGCGACCCGCCGTCGCGGGGCCGGCCAGACCAGTCCGAAGTCGCGTACCGGCACGGTGCGGGGGACCGGCCAGGGTCCGAAGGCCTGCGGCGGTACGCCGTCGAGCCGGCCCGGTCGGTCCCGGGTCCACCGTTCCAGCTCCGCCCAGTACGCCGGGTCGACCCGACGGCGGTCCTCGGCGGTGCCGATCAGCGCCAGCACCGACGAGCGCATCATCGGGTCGACGACGGCCAGCCGACCGTGCTCGGTCCGGGCGGCGGCGGTGAGCTCGTCGAGCACCTCGCCGGGGACCGCCAGGTCGGCGAACGGGCGGCGGTTGGTGCGCCGGTGGGCGACGGCCCGGGCGAGCAGCCGTACCGTCTCGTCCGTCTCGGTCGGCGCCCCGACCGCGATCCGGGCCAGCAGGTCCGGGTTGTCGGGCTCGGGCAACAGCCGCATGACCGGCATCCGACCGTGGGCCAGCATCGCCACCCGCAGGTTGAACACGGCGGCGCCGACGCTGATGGTCAGTTCCCGGCCGGCCGGGTCGACCAGGTCGACCTGTCGGCGCCGGTCGGCGAGCACCTCGATGCCGGTCGGGTGCGGGCGGAACCGCCACGGCTGGCTGTTGTGCACCGACGGTGCGGCGGCTGCGGCCTCCAGGCAGGCCGCCATCAGCGGACCTGGCCGTCCGTTCCTGATCCATCCGGCGTTCATCGCCGCCCACCACCCCTTCTGCCCGTCGCGCCCTCATCGGTTCCACTCTCGTCCGGATCGGTCCGTCGGGGCAGGGGCGTTGCGCCGCTTCCCGACGGGCACTGCGTCCCGCCCGGGCGGGACCTCCGACCCTGTCGCCCAGGGCGGACCGTCAGCTGCGATGGAAGTCCGTGGTACGTGTCCGTGATCGGACGGAGGAGCGATGATCCGGACCATCGATCTGCTCGACGCCCACCCGTTCCTGGCCGACCTACCCCGGCCCTGGCTGGAGCGGCTGTCGTACCAGGCGCGCCCCGGGGTCCGGCACAGCGGGCAGCAGATCTTCCAGCAGGGACGGTCGGCGGACCGGTTCTGGCTGCTGCGGACCGGGCAGGTGGCGTTGAACTTCCAGGTGCCGGGCCGTGGCGAGATCGACATTGAGACGGTTGCGGCCGGGAGCGTGCTGGGCTGGTCGTGGCTGTTTCCGCCGTACCGCTGGGAGTTCGGGGCGGTGGCGGTGGACCAGACCCTGACGATCGAGTTCGACGCGGCCGGTACCCGTCGGATGATCAGCCAGGACGACGCCCTGGGCCGGGAGCTGACCACTCGATTCATGCGGGTCGTGGTCGACCGGTTGCACGCCGCCCGGACCCGGCTCACCGAGCTGTACGCCTATCCACCGGCCATCGACGGGGATTCGTCCCGACCGGCCGCTGACGTGGATCCGGCCGGCCGCCGGCCCGGTCGCGACGGGTGATGGCCGCGACGAGGTGACCGGTCGGTAATCGGACCCGGTGTGCGAGCGGCCGCGGCGGGGTGGTCGTTGGACGCTTGTCCGCCTAGCCGGAGCTCAGGGCGCGGTACAGCATGATGCGCTGTCTCGACAGGCGTCGATTCAGCTGATGGGGTGACGGGCCTGGCTCCCGGACGTCCCGTGCTGCGTGCTGCGTCTCGGCTGGCCGCCACCACGTCGAGAGGAGACAGATGAGCATCGAGTACGCCGCCCGGCAACTGCCCGTGGTCGTGATCGGCGCCGGCCCGGTGGGACTGGCCGCCGCCGCCCATCTCGCCGGGCACCGGGTCCCGTCGCTGGTGCTGGAAGCGGGTGCCGCCGCCGGTGCCGCGATCCGTAGCTGGCAGCACGTACGGCTGTTCAGCAGCTGGCGGGACAACATCGACCCGGTTGCCGGCCGACTGCTCGACGCCGCCGGCTGGTCGGTGCCCGAATCCGGGTACCACCCGACCGGGGCCGAACTGATCGAGGAGTACCTGCTGCCGCTGGCGAAGCTGCCGGTACTGGCCGACCGGATCCGCTACGGCACCCGGGTCACCGGGATCACCCGGCTCGGCATCGACCGGCTGCGCGGCGCCGGACGCGTCAACGCGCCGTTCGTGGCCCGCTTGGCCGACGGTACCGAACAGCTCGCCCGCGCCGTCGTCGACGCGTCGGGGACCTGGGACACCCCCAACCATCTGGGTGGTGAGGGCCTGCCGGCGATCGGCGAGCGGGCCGCCGCGGCACATCTCGACTTCGCCCTGCCCGATGTGCTCGGCGTCGACCGGCCGGCACACGCCGGCCGGCACACCGTCGTGGTCGGCGCCGGACACTCGGCCGCCACCACCCTGCTCGACCTGATCGAGCTGGCCGACCAGCAGCCCGGCACCCGGATTACCTGGGCGGTCCGCCGGGTGACCGTCGATCCGGTCTTCGCGCCGGGCGCCGCCGACGCGTTGCCGGCGCGCGGGGCGAATGGCACCCGGCTACGGCAACTCGTCGACGCCGGCCGGATCACCCTGGAGACCGGATTCGTCACCCACCGGGTGGAGCAACTGTCCGATCTCGGTCCGGTCCGGCTGTTCAGCCGCGACGGACGGATGATCGTCGCCGACCGGGTGGTCGTCGCCACCGGCTTCCGTGCCGACCACCGGATCGCCGCCGAGCTGCGCCTCGACCTTGACCCGGTGCTCGGCACCAGCCGTGGCCTGGCCACGGTGCTCGACCCTGGGCCGGCCTGCGGCTGGTCGGCGCCGGTACCCGGGGTCGACGAACTGCGTCATCCCGAGTCCGGCTACTTCGTCGTCGGCATCAAGAGCTACGGGCGGGCGTCGGCCTTCCTGATGGCCACCGGCTACCGCCAGGTCCGGCAGATCGCGGCCGAACTGGCCGGCGCGACAGCCGGCGGGGGCTGGCGTGGCGTCACCCACCGGTTCCGCTGGCCACCGGCGTGGCGGGCCGACCGCCCGGTGACCGTGGCCAACGGCGACCAGGTCGGTAGCCGGGGGTCGCGGTAGCCGGTGAGTTCCAGCAGCCGGTAGGCCCGCTCAGTAGACGGTAAGTCCACGGGCGCGGAACTGGCCCCGCACCCGGTCCAGCCGCGCGTCGTCCGGCGGTGCCGTCGCCGCCAGCGGATAGTCCAGGCCCAGCTCGGTGTACTTGTGCGCGCCGAGCCGGTGGAACGGCAGCACGTCGACCCGCTGCACCGTCGGCAGGCCGGCCGCCACCTCGGCAACCCCGGCCACGTTCGCCTCGGCGTCGGTGAGCCCCGGCACCAGCACGAACCGGACCCAGATCGGGGTGCCCCGGTCGGCCAACCGGCGGGCGAACCGCAGGGTCGGATCGAGCCGCCCGGTGCGGGTCACCCGACGGTAGGTCAGCGGATCGGACGACTTGATGTCGAGCAGCACCAAGTCGGTGGCGTCCAGCAGGTCGTCGTCCGCCCGGGCGCCGAGGAACCCGGAGGTGTCCAGCGCGGTGTGCAGGCCGGCGTCGTGGCACCGGCGCAGCACCGCGCGGACGAAGTCCGGCTGCATCAGTGGCTCACCGCCGCTGAGCGTCACCCCGCCACCGGCGACCGAGATGAACCGCTGGTAGCGCAGTACCTGCGCGACCAGCGCGTCGTCGGTGGTCGGGGTGCCGGCGCGCCGGAACCAGGTGTCCGGGCTGTGGCAGAACTGGCAGCGCAGCGGACAGCCGGCGAGGAACGCGACGAACCGGGTACCGGGGCCGTCCACCCCGATCGACACGTCATACGAGTGGACCGCCCCGGTGGTCACCTCACAGCCCTCCGTGGAACGTCCGGGAGATGACATCGCGCTGCTGCTCGGCGGTGAGCCGCACGAAGTTCACCGCGTACCCGCTGACCCGGATGGTCAGCTGCGGGTAACGCTCCGGGTGCGCCATCGCGTCCTCCAGGGTGGCCCGGTCCAGCACGTTGACGTTGAGGTGGAAGCCGCCGGCGTCGGTGTAGCCGTCCAGCACACCGACCAGGTTGGCCACCCGTTCCGCCGGGGTGCGCCCCAGGCCCGCCGGGGTCACCGTGGTGGTCAGCGAGATGCCGTCGCGGGCGCAGTCGTACGGCAGCTTCGCCACGGACATCGCCGCGGCCACCAGCCCGTGCCGGTCCCGGCCGTTCATCGGGTTGGCACCGGGGGCGAAGGGTTCGCCGGCCCGCCGGCCGTCCGGGGTGTGCCCGGTGTGCTTGCCGTACACCACGTTCGAGGTGATGGTCAGCACCGACAGGCTGTGCTCGGCTTCGCGGTAGGCCGGCTGCCGGCGCAGCTTGGCCATGAACGTCTCGACCAGCCAGACCGCGATCTCGTCCACCCGGTCGTCGTTGTTGCCGAAGGCCGGGTACTCACCGTCGACCACGTAGTCGACCACCAGTCCGGTCTCGTCGCGCAGCACCTTGACCCGGGCGTACCGGATCGCCGACAGGCTGTCGGCGGCCACCGACAGGCCGGCGATCCCGCAGGCCAGGAACCGGTGCACCGGGTAGTCGTGCAGCGCCATCTGCAACCGTTCGTACGCGTACCGGTCGTGCATGTGGTGGATGACGTTGAGCGCGGTGACGTAGGTGGTGGCCAGCCAGTCCAACGTCCGGTCGAAGGCCGCGAGGACCTCGTCGTAGTCGAGGATCTCCCCGCCGACCGGCTGACTCACCGGGGCGATCTGCTCGCCGGTGACCTCGTCGCGGCCGCCGTTGATGGCGTACAGCAGGGCCTTGGCCAGGTTGGCCCGGGCCCCGAAGAACTGCATGTCCCGGCCGAGGCGCATGGCCGACACGCAGCAGGCGATCGCGGTGTCGTCGTCGTACCAGGACCGCAGCGTGTCGTCGTTCTCGTACTGGATGGCGCTGGTGTCCAGCGACACCTGGGCGCAGAAGCTTTTGAACCCATCGGGCAGCGTGGGCGACCAGAGCACGGTCAGGTTCGGCTCCGGCGCCGGTCCCAGGTTGTAGAGCGTCTGCAGGTAGCGGAACGTGGTCCGGGTGACCAGGGTCCGCCCGTCGGTGCCGGTTCCGCCCAGGGACTCGGTCACCCAGGTGGGGTCGCCGGAGAAGAGCTCGTCGTACTCGGGGGTGCGCAGGAACCGGATGATCCGCAACTTGACCACGAAGTCGTCGACCAGTTCCTGCGCGGCCAGCTCGGTCAGCTGTCCGGCGTCGATGTCGCGCTGCAGGTAGACGTCGAGGAACGTGGCGGTCCGGCCGAGTGACATCGCTGCGCCGTTTTGTTCCTTGCAGGAGGCCAGGTAGGCGAAGTACAGCCACTGGACCGCCTCCCGGGCGTCGGCGGCGGGCCGGGTCACGTCGTAGCCGTACGCGGCTGCCATCTCGACCAGCTCACCGAGTGCCCGGATCTGCTCGGCCAGCTCCGCCCGGTCGCGGATGACGTCGTCGGTGGACGGGACCAGGTCCAGCGCCTCGCGGTGGGCCCGGCGTTCGGCGATCAACCGGTCCACCCCGTACAGGGCGACCCGCCGGTAGTCGCCGATGATCCGGCCCCGCCCGTAGGCGTCCGGCAGCCCGGTGACGATGTGCGAACGGCGGGCCCGCAGCACATCGGCCGGGTAGGCGTCGAAGACGGCGTCGTTGTGGGTCTTGCGGTACGCGGTGAAGATCCGATGTACCTGCGGGTCGGCCGGGTAGCCGTACGCCGCGAGGGCGCTCTCCACCATCCGCAGCCCGCCGTGCGGCATGATCGCCCGACGCAGCGGCGCGTCGGTCTGCAGGCCGACGATCAGCTCGCGGTCCTTGTCGATGTAGCCGGGGGCGTGCGCGGTGATGGTGGACGGCGTGGCGGCGTCGATGTCGTAGACGCCCCGGCGGCGTTCCTCGACGAACATGTCCCGCAGCCGGTCCCAGACCGCCCGGGTCCGGTCGGTCGCGCCGGTGACAAATCCGGCGTCGCCGGTGTACGGCGTGTAGTTGGCCTGAACGAAGGCGGCCACGTCGATCGTGTCCCGCCACCGTCGTCCCTGGAAGGTCCGCCACGGATCGCGGATCTGCTCGGCGAACACGTCAGCCTCCATTTGGGGTTTGTGCCCGGCGGGTCGGGGACGGCCCGCCGGGCGGGGTGGTCGTCGGCGCGGTGGGCGTCGGCGGGGGGTCGGCGCGCCCGCTCAGCGGGCGTCGGCCGGGACGGTGTCGCGGACGACCGCGACCGGGCTGTGACTGTGGTGCAGCAGCTGCTGCGACACCGAGCCGAGCAGCAGGCCGGTGAAGCCGCCCCGGCCGCGCGAGCCGACCACCACCAGATTGGCGGTACGCGACGCGTCGACCAGGACCCGGCCTGGGTTGTCGACGACCGCCTCGGCGGTCATCGTGACCTCGGGGTACTTCTCCCGCCACCCGGTCAGCTCGTCGTCGAGCAGGGCGCGCTCGGCGGCGACGATCTCCCGGGGGTCGAAGGCCGGTGGCTGCCACTGCGGTGCCGGCAGGTGCCAGGCCCGCAGTACCCGCAGCGGCACCAGCCGGCTGGCCGCCTGCTCGGCGGCGAAGCACAGCGCGGCCAGCGACGGCTCGGAGCCGTCCACGCCGACCACCACCGGGGCGGTCGGGTGCGCCGCGCCGCGGACCACCACCACCGGGCAGTGCGCGTGCGCGGAGACGGCCACGCTGGTCGACCCGAGCAGCAGGTCCGCGAAGCCGCCGTGCCCCCGGTTGCCGACCACCAGCAACGCCGCGTCCCGGGACTTCTCCCGCAGCCGTAGGGCGGCGGGTCCGTCGAGGACGACGGTGCTGATGTCGGCGTCCGGGTGCGTCTCGGCGGCTTCGGCGGCCGCCACCCGCAGCATCGTCTCCGCGTCGCGTCGGGATGCCGCGTTCGGCCAGCTGGTCGGCACGGGGACCAGCGGCCCGGCCCCGGTCGGCCATTCGAACGCGTACGCGAGGACCACCGGGGTGGCGGTCCGGACGGCTTCGGCGACCGCCCAGCTGACTGCGGCGTCGGCGCTGGACGACCCGTCGTACCCGACGACGATCGGCCTGACCATGGCGATCACCTCCGGCTCAGTTGGTGGTGTCGGTGGCCGAGGAGACCAGCGCGGGGACGGGGATCACCACGACCGGGCAGGTGGCCTTGCGGATGCACTCCTCGCTGACCGAGCCGAGCACGGTGTGCTGCAGGCGGCCGTGGCCGTGGCTGCCCAGGACCAGCAGGTCAGCGCTGCGGGCGGCGGCACTCAGTACGTCGGCGGCGCGGCCTTCGACCACCTCGCCGACGACCGGCGTCGCCGACCCGAGCCGGGCGGTCAGCGCGGCGATCTCCTGGTCCAGCAGTTCGCTGGCGCGTTGCCGCTCCTCGATGGGGCTGACGGCGGTTCCACCGTCCCACCGCCAGGCGACGACGGCGCGCAGCGCGCCGCCCCGCTCGGCGGCTTCCCGGGCGGCCCAGTCGAGTGCCCGGCGGCTGCCCTCGGAGCCGTCGACACCGACGACGATCAGGTGACTGGCGCTCATGGTCCTCACTCCTTCAGTTGCACCTGACTACAGTCCACCTCCGTTGACGGGTGGGGGACAGGTGCGAAGGACCCGCCGTTGCGGGACTGGGGTCCCGTCGGTCGACCGGCCGGTGTCGGCGGCGGCCCGGCCGGCGTTGGATGTGGCCCGGGCGGCGGCGATACGGGCGGCGTCGGCGGCGGTCCGGCCGGTGCCGGCTGGCCGCCGGTGAACAGCGCGAGCAGTTCGCCGACCAGGTGGTCGCATTCGGCCGGATGTCGAAACGGTACGTGCGGATTGACGGTGTACTCGTTGCGTCGGCCGACCCGGTGCCGGGTGAGGTATCCGGCTTCCTCCAGGTCGGCGACGATGGTGTGCGCCGCGCGTTCGGTTATCCCGACCCGCGCCGCCACGTCCCGCAGCCGGGCCCGCGGGTCGCGGGCGATGGCGAGCAGGACGTGTCCGTGGTTGCTGAGCAGGGTCCAGGGCGGAAGGCGCCACGTGTCGGGGGTTGTCACAGGGTAATCATATGAGTACCAATACGTGAACTTCGTCCACATGGTTGCCGTCCCCGACCATGCCGGGCTGCGCTGTACCTACCGTGCCCGGCGGGCTCACCGACGCAACCGCCGGGCCCGCAGCAGCCGGGCCCACCAGGGCCGACGGCCGTCGGCGACGACCCGTGGCGCTGGACCGGGCAACCCTCTGACGCTGACCCAGCCGCCCGGTCCGATGGTGACCGTACCGACGGCGGCGGGGCGGCGGCGAGCGACCGCCGCGACCGCTGCGGCGCTCACCGCGGCAACCGCCACCGTCACGGCCGCCGCTGCTCACTGGGATGAGCACGGCCGGATCTGTGCCGCCGCGCGGCCGGCCTCCAGGCGGGCCAACGGCACCCGGTACGGCGAGCAGGACACGTAGTCGAATCCGGCGTCGTGGAAGAACCGCACCGAGTCCGGGTCGCCGCCGTGCTCGCCGCAGACTCCGATCTCCAAATCCGGCCGGGTGGCCCGGGCGTCGGCGACCGCGATCTGGATCAGCCGTCCGATACCGGCGGTGTCGATCGACTCGAACGGCGACACCGGGAAGATGCCGAGCTCCAGGTAGCGGCCGAAGAAACACCCCTTCCACGTCGTCGCGGGAGAAGCCCCAACCCAGCTGGGTGAGGTCGTTGGTACCGAACGAGAAGAAGTCCGCCACCTCGGCGATCGCGCTGGCCGTCAGGGCCGCTCGTGGCACCTCGATCATGGTGCCGACCGGGACCGGCGGCAGACCGTCGAAGCCGGCGAGCAGCGCCTCGGCCTGGTCCCGTACCGCCTCCAGTTCCTGCACCGCGCCGACCAGCGGCACCATGATCTGCGGACGGGGGTCGCCGCCGGCCCGCAGCCGGGCCACGGTCGCCTCCGCGATCGCCTGCACCTGGGTGGCGAACAGGCCCGGCACCATCAGTCCGAGCCGGACACCGCGCAGGCCGAGCATCGGGTTGGCCTCGTGCATCCGGCGGACCGCCGCGAGCAGCCGCTCGTCGTGCCCCGGGTCCTCGCCGAGTGTCTCGGCCCGGGCCCGGCGGGCGTCGGCGGCGGTGTCCGCGTTGGCCCGCACCGCGAGCCGGCGCACCACGTCCGCGTGGCCCAGCAGCCGGTGCACCGCCGACACCAATGGATCCGCCTCCGGTGCCAGCTCGCCCTCGATGTAGCGCAACACCGGTGACGGGTGTACCGGGACGGCGCCGGCGAACACGGCGCCGGTCGCCCCGTCGATCGAGATCAGGTCCCCGGCGTGCAGCACGGTCGGTGCCGCCCCGGTGCCGTCGGCGACGGTAATCTGGCCGGCCGCCGTGTCGACGGTCAACGCCTCGGCGCCGCAGACGCAGGTACGGCCCATGCCCCGCGCCACCACGGCGGCGTGCGAGGTCTTGCCACCCCGGCTGGTCAGGATGCCGGCGGCGGCGATCATTCCGGGCAGGTCGTCCGGGTTGGTCTCCCGACGCACCAGGATGACCTGCTCGCCCCGACCGGCGGCGGCGACCGCCGCCTCGGAGTCGAACACCACCCGGCCGACGGCCGCGCCCGGAGCGGCCGGTACGCCGACCGCCAGCGGCGTGGGCGCGGTTGCCGGGTCGAACCGGGGGAACATCAGCTGACCGAGCTGGGCCCCGGTGACCCGGTCGAGTGCCTCATCGAGGTCGATGACGCCCTCGTCGACCAGTTGCGCGGCGATCACGAAGGCGGCCTCGGCGGTCCGCTTGCCGACCCGTGTCTGCAGCATCCACAGGGTGCCGCGTTCGATGGTGAACTCGACGTCACACAGGTCGCGGTAGTGGTGCTCCAGGGTGTCCATGATCGTCATCAGCCGGTGGAAGCTGCGCGGGTCGATCCGCTCCAGATCCTGCAACGGGACCGTGTTGCGGACCCCGGACACCACGTCCTCGCCCTGAGCGTTGGCCAGGTAGTCGCCGTACACGCCGCGTGCCCCGGTCGCCGGGTCGCGGGTGAACGCCACCCCGGTGCCGGAGTCCGGGCCCCGGTTGCCGAACACCATCGCCATCACGTTCACTGCGGTGCCCAGCTCGGCCGGGATCCGTTCCTGCCGGCGGTACAGCACCGCGCGTTCGGCGTTCCACGACTCGAAGACCGCCCGGATCGCCAGGTCGAGCTGTTCGTGCGGCGACTGCGGGAAGTCCCGGCCGGTGTGCTGGTGGAAGACCTTCTGGTACGCCTCGACCAGGGCGCGCAGGTCCTCGGCGCCGAGCGCCGAGTCCACGGTGACCCCGGCGGTCCGTTTGACCGTCTCCAACTCGGCGGTGAACAGCTCGTCGGGCACGCCGAACACGGTCCGGCCGAACATCTGCACCAACCGGCGGTAGGAGTCCCAGGCGAAGCGATCGTCGCCGCTCTGCGCGGCGAGGCCGTGCACGGTGGTGTCGGTCAACCCGATGTCCAGGACGGTCTCCATCATGCCGGGCATCGAGAACCGGGCACCGGACCGTACGGCGAGCAGCAGCGGGTCGTGCCGGTCGCCGAGCCGCTTGCCCAGCCGCGCCTCCATGCCCCGGAGGTGGCGGTTGACCTCGTCGAACATCCCGGCCGGCGGTGTGCCGTCGGCGAGGTAGGCGCGGCAGGCGACGGTGGTGACGGTGAAACCGGGCGGCACCGGCAGACCGAGCCGGGTCATCTCCGCCAGGTTGGCGCCCTTGCCGCCGAGCAGGTCGGTGAGTTCGCGGTTACCTTCGATGAAGTCGTAGACGAATTTCGGCATGGCGCCCGCCTCCTGCACTGGTCGGCGAATCTCTCTCCTTCCGTGGTAGCAGTGGGCGGTGCGGGCGGGGCAGGGCCGGTCGGGCCACCCCCCAGGGCATAGGTCCCGGTCAGTCGCCGGCGGGCGGCCGGGGGCCGCCTTCGCGGACGATCGCCGTCGCGCACCCGGCGTGGTGCAGCACCGCCTGGCTGACCGCGCCGAGCGGTACCCGCAGCGGATGATCGCCACGGGCGCCGACGACCACCAGCCCGGCCTGGGCGGAACGCTCGATCAGCACCCGGGCCGGCGGTCCGTTCACCACCTGCTGGTGGACCGCGACGTCGGGATGCTTCTCCTGCCACGGGGTGACCGCCGCGGCGAGTTCGTCGGCGGTCGACGCCGAGGCGTCGGCCCAGCTCGACTCGCTCTCCCAGCTGCGTACGACGATCAGGTCGCTGCCCCGCTGCGCGGCGGCGTCGAAAGCGAAGCCGAGCGCGCGCTCCGAGCCGGCCGAGCCGTCCACACCGACCAGCACCGGCGCGGCCGGATCGGGGGCCGGCTCGGAACCGGCCCGGGCGACCAGCACCGAGCAGTCCGCGCGGGCGGCGATCTGTACGGCGAGTGCGTCCAGCGGCAGGCAGGTCCACCGGGCCAGGTCCCCGTCGCCGATCACGACCAACGACGCCATCCGGGACTCCCGCAGCAGCGCGGTGGCTGGGGCGTTCTCGGACACTTCGGTGGTGACGTCGATTCCGGGGGCCGTCCGGGTGGCGGTCTCCACAGCACGTTCGACGAGCTGGTAGGCGTCCGGCTGGGGTTCGTCGCCGCCGGACAGGTCGTCCGGGATCCAGTTGAGAGCGTGCACCAGTCGCAGCGGCCGGTGCGCTGTGGCGGCTTCCCGGGCGGCCAGGGCGACGGCGGCCCAGCTGGATGCCGAGTCGTGGAGGCCGGCCACGATCCGGTCGCGGGCCGGTGCGGCGTGCTCCGACATCGCAACTCCTTTCACCGCTTCTGTCCGGTGCGTGGGCCGCTGCAGCGACCCGGCTCGGATCGAGAAAGGGGAGCTCACCCGCGAGGATAGCGCTCAGTGACCCCGCTCCGGGTCGATTCCGGTCGACCGGGCAGGATGGGGTCATGATCTCGGCAGTGGTGTTCGACATGGACGGCGTACTCATCGACACCGAACCGGTCTGGGAGCAGGTCCGGCGCGACTACGTGGCCGGGGCCGGTGGTCGGTGGCTGCCGGACGCCCAGCAGCGGTTGATGGGGATGAGCACCCCGGAGTGGGCCGGCTACCTGGACGCGGACCTCGGCGTCGGGCGTGGTGCCGACCGGGTCGCCGACGAGGTGATCGACGCCATGGCGGCGCGGTACCGGGTCGAGCTGCCGCTGATCCCGGGCGCGATCGAGGTGGTCCGTGACCTCGCCGGGCGGTTCCCGCTCGCGCTGGCCAGTTCCTCACCCCGCCGCCTGATCGAACAGGTGCTGGCCACGGCGGGGCTCACCGAGGCGTTCCGAGCGACCGTGTCGACCGAGGAGTGCGCGGCCGGCAAGCCGGACCCCGAGGTCTACCAGGTGGCGGCACGGCTGCTCGGTGTACCGCCGCGGCGGTGCCTGGCGGTTGAGGATTCGAGCAACGGGCTGCGGTCCGCCGTGGCCGCCGGTCTGGTAGTGGTCGCGGTGCCGCACTCCGGGTACCCGCCGGCGGCCGATGCCCTGGCCGGCGTGGCGCTCGTCGTCGACCGCCTCGACGAGCTGACGGTCGACCGCGTGCTCGCCCTCGCCAACGAGGTGCGTTAGGCCGCACGGCGTTTACGGGTGGTGACGAGCAGGCCTGTCGACGGTTAGCCGGCCGGCTGTGGGTTCTCAGCAAAGGTGATCCGTGGCGGGCCAGCCGACCAGCAGCGGATCAGTGTCGGTGAGAAGCCCCAGGCCGTCGTCTTCTCACCGGATCTGATCTCTTCTTGGCCTGAGGGTGGAGTCGGGTTGAGCCCCGAGCCAGGGTTCGGTAGATCGTCCGGTCTGGCTCCTCGATATTGCGCCAGAACCAGGCGGGCATGCCCCAGCCGCCGGCCCAGCGGAACAGCGGATGGGCGCGCGCGTAGCGTGACGCTTAACCGGTTAAGAGATCGGGGTGACACCTCTCTGTGGTGGGGAGTACGCCCGTGACGCCCCGACGCCGCATCCGTCGGACCGTCACGGGCGCCGCCCCACAACTGCTAACGTCGGGTCCGCGGCCCCCCACGAGCGGGGGGTGCTGTGCTGAGCGACTGGCTGCAGCGGTTGCTGTCGATGGATGGTGCGCTGATCTACCTGCTGGTCGGGCTGTTGGTGTTCGCCGAGGACGCGCTGTTCGTCGGCTTCGTGTTCCCCGGCGAGACCGCTGCGGTGCTCGGCGGCGTCGCCGCCAGCCTCGGCACCATCTCGCTGGCCGGCATCACCGTGGTGGTGGTCAGCGCGGCCGTGGCCGGTGACACCACCAGCTACCTGATCGGCCGGGCCCTGGGGCCCCGGCTGCTGCGGATGCGCTTCCTGCGCAAGCGGCAGGCCTGGGTGCGGCGGGCGCAACACCAGTTGGCGGTACGGGGCGGCACCGCGGTCTTCGTCGGCCGGTTCGTGACCTTCTTCCACGCGGTGATGCCCGCCCTGGCCGGTGCGGCACACATGCCGTACCGGCGGTTCTTTGCCTACAACGTCGCGGGTGCGTTGGTCTGGGGGATCGGCACGGTGCTGATCGGCTACCTGGCCGGCAGCTCGTACGCCGCGATCGAGGAGGTCGCCGGCCGGGCGGCCGCCGTCGTGGTCGCGGTGCTGGCACTCGGGGCGCTCGTCGTCTGGCGGCTACGGGCCGCCCGCCGCGAATGTGCACCCGACGCGGCGACCGGTCAGCCGACATCCGGTCGTCACCGGCCCGGCCGAGGCCGAGGCGGCTGCGACCGGTCCGGTGACCATGCCTGACGACCAACCAGCCACGCCCGGCGACGAACTCCTACGCCGGCACCGGCAGCAGCTCCGCCATCCGCAGCCCGTCCGCGGTGGGCGGCGACAGCGGCAACCGGTCGATCTCGTCGATCGGCACCCACCGGATGGCGTCCGCACTGCCGCCGACCTCGGTGACCACCGGCTCGCCCGGCCCCACCCGTGCGCTGTGCAGCAGCCCGACCACGTGCCAGTCGGTGCCGTTGCGGTGCGCCAGGTACGACCGCACGTCCAGCAACCGCGACGACATCACCTCCAGGCCGGCCTCCTCCTGCAACTCTCGGGTGAGCGCCTCGCCGGGCTGCTCGCCCGGATCGAGACCACCTCCCGGCAGATGCCAGGCACCCGGCTCGAACACCGGGGACGCCTCGGACAACCGGCTCAGCAGCACCGCCGAGTCCCGGACGATCACCGCGTACGCGCCCACCCGTATACGAGGACCTTCGCTCACCGTAAACCTCCAGCTCGTAGCGACTTGCCAGTGCCACACCAGCCGCCGGCCGTCTGAGGTGAACGACGCCGGGTGTGCCGGTGGCCGGACGGATACCCGCCCGGCCACCGGTCACACCTGTGGTGGCGGCTGCGGCTACCGCGCGGCGCAGGACAGCGTCGGCACCGGGTTGCTGCCGGTCCAACTGCCGATGAAGCCGAAGGTCGTGCTCTGCCCGGCGCCGAGGTTGCCGTTGTAGCTGACGTTGGTCGCCGAGACACTCGCCCCGGTGCTGGTGACGGTGGCGTTCCACGCCTGGTTGACCGACTGACCGCTGGCGAACGTCCAGCTCACCCGCCAGCCGGTGAGCGCCGAACCGCCGGCGGTCACCCGTACCTCACCCTGGAAACCGCCCTGCCACTGACCGATCACCGCGTACGTCGCAGTGCACGCCCCTGCCGGCGGCGGGGTGGTCGGGGGCGCGGTGGTGGGCGGCGCGGTGGTCGGGGGCGCGGTGGTCGGCGGTGGCGTCCCGCCGCTGTAGACGGTCGCCTCCCGTGCGGTCTCCCGAATCCCGTTGGTGCCGTTGAACAGCCGTTGGCCCCACGGGGTGAGGCTGTTGACGTTGAAGTTGTTCACCATGTCGAGGTATTCGACGCCGCCGCTGTTGCCGCTCCACGACCATCCGAGCCAGCCGATGCCGTGCTGCCGGGTGTAGGACAGGATCGAATCCTCGTCCGGGTTGCCGTCGGAATGGTCGTGCCCGAACTCGCCGACCGCGATCGGCAGACCGGCCGAGCGGAACCGCCCGAGGTAGTCGCTGATCTCGGCGGCGGTGTCGAACACGCCGTACATGTGGATCGAGAAGATCAGGTTGCGGGCCGGGTCGGCGTTCCACACCGACTGCGCGTTGTCACGCATCGTGAAGGTCCAGTCCTGTCCCCAGTTCGGTGCGTCGACCATGATCGCGTGCTCGAAACCGGCGGCGCGCAGCCGCTGTACGGCGCTCGTGGTGTGACTGGCCCAGTTCTGGTAGCCGCTGTTGCCGAACGGCTCGTTGCCGATGTTGATGATGACGTAGTTCTCCTGGCCGCGCAGCACGCTGGCCAGGCCGATCCAGTAGTCGGCGGCGGACGCCAGGGTGGATGCGGCCCCCTCCTCGCCGTACCCGGTGGTGTCGTGCACCTCCAGGACGCAGATCAGCCGGTTGGCCTTGCACAGCGAGATGACGTTGGCGACGTCGCTGGCATCGTTGCGATTCCACCGGTGGCCGTTGCTGAGCACCACCCGGACGGCGTTCGCGCCCAGGGACTTGATGTTGACGAAGGAACTGGTCTGGCCGGTGTACCAGGTGTGTGCGTGGTTGACCCCGCGCAGGACGAACGGAGTGCCGTTTGCCTCCACCAACTGGCCGCCGCTGACGTGCAGGCCGACGGCGGCGTGCGCGGGCTGGGCCAGCACCACGACGGAGGTGACCAGGGCGAGCAGCGCCGCGGCCGCGACGCTCAGACGTGTCTTCATGACCTACCTCGGGTAGCGACCCGTGGGTGACCCACGGGGACGAAAGACACCGGCTGACCTGGCCAGCACGGTGTCGGCGACTACCCGGCCCTTCGCGCAAGCATCAGAGTAGACCGGCGTGATCCCGCTACGCAACCGGTTAAGTTGGTCCGCCCCTGGTGTCGGTCTGCACCGCTGGCTGATCGGGCCCTGCAAACGCCGCTACCGGCGTCGACGCTCGGTGATCCGGGGTCGACGCCGGTAGTGGACCGGTCAAGTCAGCGGGTCTCTGTAGCCACCTCGTACAGCCGCTCCGGCGTCACCGCGCCGGCGTACAGCCGGCCGTCGTCGGCGATCAGCGCGGTGAACAACGAACTGGAGAACAGCCGGCCGCTGCCCCACGGCCCGTCGACCGCCGGCAGATCACCCAGCATCTGCATGACCTGAGCGCCCTCGGCGGACTCACCGGCGTGCTCCTCGGCCGCAGTCGCCGCCTCGGCCGGCGGCGTGACCACCAGGACGGTGCCCCAGCCGGTGCCGACCGTACGGACCGCGTCCTCGCTGTCCGCCCAGCCCCGCGCCAGCTCCTCCAGCATGCCGTCGGTCTCGGCGTCGCCCGGCAACTGGTCCGGACCCCGGGAACCGGCACCCGGCGTCGCGACACCGTCCTCGCCCGCCTCGACGACCTCGGTGCCCGGCGGTGGGTTGAAGACGAACTGCTCCTCATCCGGTGTGTCGAAGCTGACCTGGGTGAACGCGGTCTCGATGGCGGCCCGGTCGGCGCCGACCGGATAGACCGCGAACCGCAGTGGCACGTACTCGACCGAGTCGATCGCGATCCGGATCTCCTCGACCAGCGAGTCCTCGTCGCGGGGGGTGAGCACCAGCTCGTACGCGGTCCGCCCAGCGAGCTCCGCCGAGCGGCCCACCGACACCTCGGTGCTCGGGTCAATTGCCTCCAGCACCTCGTCGGCTGCCGCCTGCGGGGTGACGGGCAGCTCCGACGCCGGATCGGTGCCGGCCCGCTCGCCCGCCGCGTCGGCGTGATCGCCCTCGGCCGGCAACTCGAAGTGGGTGGCCTGCTGCTGCTGGCTGGACCAGATCCAGACGTCCTGTCCGTTGCGGATGACGTCGGTCTCGCCCAGCGTGCGGACCATCGCCAACCGGGCCTGGTCCGGACCGGCGTACCAGACGCGCAAGGTCTGCGTACCGTTGATCAGCGAGCCGAGCCCGTTGCCGGCACCGATCTGACCGGCCAGGTTGAGCGCCGCCGGCAGGCCCAGATCGGCGCGGTGCACGACCGTTCCGGACATGCCGTCGACCTCGGCGGTCTGCAGGTCGACCAGCAACTGCTCGGCGCTACGCGGCGGCAGGACCGGGTCTGCGGACGCGGCGAGCGCCCCCACGGCAACGCCGCCGCCGACGAGCACCGCCGCCGATGCGGCGGGGACCAGCCAGCGCATCGCCGGCCGGGATGTGAATACCGACATCTTCGTACCTCCTGCCACCCATCGTGCGTCGGGTGTACTGAGACGTTGCTGAGAGCCGGTGGCCAAGCTGAGAACACGCTCAGCGACGACGGTCACGGGTAGCCCGGTCGCACCCTCATGATGGCACCCTTGACCGGTGCGGGTGCTGGTGGTGGAGGACGAGGTCCGGTTGGCCGACGCCCTGCGGCGCGGCCTGCAGGAGGAAGGCTTCGTGGTGGACGTCGCCGCGAGCGGGCCGGCCGGGCTGGAACTGGCCCGGCACGGCGGGTACGACGCGATGATCCTCGACGTGATGCTGCCCGGCCTGTCCGGCTACCGGGTGGTGCGCCAGCTGCGGGCCGAGCAGAACTGGCTGCCGGTGCTGATCCTGTCCGCGAAGGACGGCGAGTACGACCAGGCGGACGGCCTCGACTGCGGTGCCGACGACTACCTGACCAAGCCCTTCTCGTACGTGGTGCTGCTGGCCCGGCTGCGCGCTCTGCTACGGCGCGGCGCGCCGCAGCGGCCCGCCGTGCTCACCGCCGGTGATCTGAGCCTCGACCCGGCCCGGCGGAGGGTCACCCGGGCCGATGCCGAGGTGGGGCTCACCGCCCGTGAGTACGCCCTGCTGGAGTACCTGATGCGGCGCGCCGGCGAGGTCGTCTCCAAGATCGAACTGCTCGACCACGTCTGGGACGCCAGCGTCGACACCGCGCCGAACGCCGTCGAGGTGTACATCGGGTACCTGCGCCGCAAGGTCGGCCGGGACCGGCTGGAGACCGTCCGGGGTGCCGGCTACCGGCTGGTCCCGTGACAGGTCGACGGCTTTCGGCGGCGCATCCCGGTCGGTGGCGGGCGCACCTGCGGGTCCGGCTCAGCCTGCGCACCCGGCTGACCGCGATCAGCGTGCTGGGTCTCACCGCCGGCCTGGCCGCTGGGGCGATCGGGCTCACCGTCGTCCTCGCGCTGGCGTTGGAACGCAGCGCCGACGCCGACGCCCGGACCACCGCCGACGCGATCGCCCAGCTGGTGGCCGCCGACGCGGTGCCCGACCCGTTGCCAGTGGCCGGCAACGACGTACGGGTGCAGATCGTCGACGAGCGGGGACGGATACGCGCCGCGTCCATTGGCGCCGATCGACTCGTCCCGATGCTCTACGCGGGCGAGCGGGAACAGCTCGCCGCCGAACCGACCGGGGCGGTCACCGTGCCGGGTGCCCGGCTCGGTCTGCGCGGCCCGGTTCGGGTGATCGCCCAACCGGCCGGCGGGCCAGCGCAGCCGCGTACCGTGCTGGTCGCCCGGTCGATGGCCGACATCAACCGCAGCCTCGCCCTGGTCCGGGTGATTCTGCTGATGACGTTCCCACTGTTGGTGGCGGCGGTCACGGTCATCGTCTGGCGGGCCGTCGGGGCGACGCTGCGGCCGGTGGAGAAACTGCGGGCCGGCGCGGCCGAGATCACTGGTGGCGACCAGGCCGGTCACCTGCCGGTGCCGGGTGGTGGCGACGAGATTCAGCGGCTGGCGGTCACCCTCAACGACATGCTCGACCGGTTGGAGGCCGCGCGGGCCCGGCAACGCGCGTTCGTCGCCGACGCCGCCCACGAGCTGCGCAGTCCGCTGACCAATCTGCGTACGCAGCTTGAGGTGGCGCAGCGACTCGGTAGCCGCACGGACTGGTTGGCGGTCGCCGACGACCTGCTGGCGGACAGTCAACGACTCAGCCGACTGGTCGACGACCTGCTGCTGCTGGCCCGCGCCGACCAGCAGGCCGACCAGTCCGGTGTGGTGCTCGGCCCGGTCGGTCCGGTGGAACTGGGCGAGCTGGCCGCCACGGTGGCCGCCCGGTATCCACGGCCGCCGGTGCGGGTGGTGCCGCCGGACCAGCCGCTGTGGATTGCCGGCGACCCGGACGCGCTGGTCCGGGTGTTGGCCAACCTGCTGGACAACGCGGTCCGACACGCCCGCTCCGAGGTGCTGGTGACCGCCCGACCGGACGGGCCGGACTGGCATGAGCTCCTGGTCACCGATGACGGTCCGGGTGTCCCACCGGCCGACCGGCAACGGGTCTTCGACCGGTTCACCCGGCTCGACGACGCGCGGGCCCACGACGCCGGCGGCGCCGGGCTCGGACTGGCCATCGTCGCGCAGTTGGTCCGCCGACACGGCGGCACTGTCGAACTGGCCGATGCGGGGCGGACGGACGATGCGGCAGGACACGACGGTGATGCGGCAGGGCCTCACGGTGCTTGTCCCGGACTTCAGGTTCGGGTCCGGCTTCCGGCAGACCCGGTGGACGACGAGCCCGGCCCGGCATAGACCGGACAGGTTACCGGGCGTTCGCTGCCCGGTCCGTGCAGACCGGACAGGTTACCGGGCGTTCGCTGCCCGGTCCGTGCAGACCGGGTCGGCCTGCCCGATCACGTCGGCCGAGTAGACCACGGCGACCGTGAAGCAGTAGTCGATCGACTCGTTCAGCCCGTACGCGACGAAGCTGTCCGCACCCGCCGGCAACGTCATGAAGGCTCGGGGCTGCTGATCGTTGCTCCCCCCGGAGATCAACACCTGTCCCTCGGCACCCGCCGGATAGGTCCAGGTCAACGTCACGCTGTCCCGGTTGTCGCGCAGGCCCACGCCGCCCGGGGCGGTACCCGGTGTGGCCGGCGGCGCAGCGCTGGTCGGCGTACCGGTCGGGGAGGTGACCTCGGCTGGTGCCGCGGTCGGCCCGGAGGACGTCTCGTCGACCAGGCTGACGCCGGCCACCACCGCCGCAGCGCCGAGCAGAACCACCACCACGCCGGTGAACACCAGCATCGGCCCGCGTGGGCGGGCAGCGGTCGCCACCGGCTTGGGTACCGGCACCAGCTGTCCTCGCTGCCGCCGGACCGGAAGGTTCCTGCGGCGGTCGGGTATCCGGCTGAGTTCACGCCGTGGCAGTCGGGACAGCGTCCCGGTGCTGCGGCCCGTGCCGGTGGCGCCGGTTCCGATGGTCGCGCCGGCTCCACCGGCTGCGACGCTCGTGGCCGGTCCGTCCGTGGCTCCGGTGCCCGGCCCGTCCGTGACCTCGGCGTGGCGGGCTGCGGAGTCGGCATCGACCGAGGCGTCCGGGCCCGCGAAGGCTTCGTCGGTCACCGGTGGTGCCGGCTCCGGTCGAGCGCCTGCCCTGTCGGGCACCCGTGGGTTGGGTACGAAGGCAGGGGTCTCCGGCGGCACCGGCTCGCCGGGCACGGCCGCCGGGTCGCTCACGGAACTGCCGGCCGTGGGAGTGTCGGGCGCTGACGGGCCGGTCGCCTGCCGGAACCGGACCGGCCCGAACGGGCTGACCGGGCCGGCGGCGTCCGAGGCGTCCGGGCGTTCTGGTCCGTCCGGGCGATCCGCAGCGGCCGGATCGGAGCCATCGCCGGCACCGGACTGCTCGGGCGGCCACCACGGTTCGTCGAAGAGCCAGATGCCGGGTGCCCCGTCATGGTTGGTGGAGCCGGACGGTGGCAGATCGACCGGCACCCGGGGCGGTGGGATGCTCGCTGGCCGGCCGTCGGTCGGGTCGGGTTCGTCCGGTTGGTGCTGGTCGCCTCGCTGCTCCTGCCCGGTCGTGTTCCGCCGGGCAGGGGAGGGGTCGTCGGTCAGCCAACCACTGGGCGACCAGAGCGGGTCATCGGCGTCGCCGCCCGCCGGTTCCCGTTCAATCCAGCCGTGCTGGCTCCACGGTCGGCCGCTGTCCAGCTCAGCCGCCGGGTCGGGCACTGATTGGTCCACCGGCTGGTCCAGCGGGTCGAGCCAGGGCGGGTCGGCCCGGTGCCGTCCGTCCCGATGGCCGTCCGTCTCGTCGTCGCTTGACCGGTCGGTGGTCGGCGTCGCTGACGGCGCGCTCGGTTCCGTCCAGAACGCCGCCGACCAGCGGGGGTCGGCTACCTCAGTGACCGGCGGTTCCGGCTCGATCCAGCTGGGCTCGGCCCAGGCCGGACCGGTGAGCCGGTCGCGCCCGGCGGGATCGGCCGCCGGAGCAGCCGGAGCCGCTGGCCCACTGGCCGGCCTGGTGCCGGGCGGCCAGCCGCCCTGGTCCAAGCCGCCGTCGTGGCCTGGGCCGCCGTTGTCGTCCGGCCGGAGGATCGGGCCCGGGCTGTCGGTATCGTCCGGACTGCGGTCGGGATCCGGGCCGCCGGTGTCGTCCGGCCCGTCGTCGACCGGCCCCTGCCCGCCACAGCGGTGCGCCGGATCCGCTGACGCCTCGGCCAGCGCGGCGACCTGCCCGATTAGCGGATGGTCGGCCGGCAGGCGGGTGCGGCACAGGTCGATGGCGAGCGACAGGCTGACGTCGGACTCGGCGAGCCGGCCGCAGTCGCGCTGCATCGCGCCGAGCCGGGCCAGCATCTTGATCCCGGCCGGATGCCCCTCGCCGTACACCTCGCGGTGCAGTTCCCAGGCATCCTCCAGACGGTCCCGGGCGACGTCGCACTCGCCGCGAGCGAATTCGACGGTGGCGAGGTCCGCATGGGCGGCCAGGACCCGGAGCGACTCGGGGCCGTCGATGGCGCAGAGTTCGTCGATCACCTCGCGGTACAGGTGCGCGGCGCGGGCGTCGCTGCCCACCCGGTGCAGGACGGCGGCGAGGGTGGCGGCGGCCCCGATGGTCCGCTCGTCCGCCGTGCCGTGCAGCCGCTGGTTCGCCGAGTACGCGTACGCCGCCCACGCCCGCGCCGCCGGCGCCTCGCCGAGCGCGACCGTCACCCGGGCCAGCAGTCCGGCGGCCTCCGCCTGTTCGGCGCTGGCGTGTGCGGGACGCGAGTCAGTGTCGGCCAACGCCGTGGCCAGCAGATTACGCGCGCCCGGCAGGTCGCCGACGCTGATCAGGCCGTGCGCCTGCGTGGTGATTTCGCCCAGGCCGAGAGACACGTCCCATCGTGCGTGTCCGACGACGGTCTGTACAAGGGTCTGATGTGGGACAGTTCGCTCATGATGGCGGATTGTTACCGGCCAGATGCTTGACTAACGCTTCGCTGATGATCCGCAGTTGATCGACCTGTTCCGGGGTCAACCGGTCGAACAGGTGTTGCCGGACCGCGTCGACGTGGCCGGGCGCGGCGGCGCTGAGGGCGGTGAAGCCGGGCTCGGTGAGCACCGCGAACTGCCCGCGCCGGTCGGTCGGGCACTCCTCACGGCGGACCCAGCCGAGCTGCTCCAGCCGGGACACGGCGTGCGACAGCCGACTGCGGGAGGAGTCGGTTGCGTCGGCGAGCTCGCTCATCCGCAGGGTGCGCCGGGGTGCCTCGGAGAGTCGGACCAGGATCTCGTAGTACGCGTGCGGTATCCCCGCGCTCGCCTGCAGTTCGCGGTCCAGGGTCGCGGCCAACGTCCTGGTGGCGTAGAGGTACGCGCGCCAGGTGCGCTGTTCGTCGTCGTCGAGCCAGCGGGTCATGACCACCATCATACCGGTAGTGGTTGAGCGTTGAACTAACTCGCGCTAGCCTTCACGACATGGGAATCCACCGTCTCAACCACGCCGTGCTGTACATCTCGAACCTCGACCGGAGCCTGGCGTTCTACCGGGACGTGCTCGGGTTCTCCGTCGTGCCGATGACCCCCGACGGCTTCTCCGGCGTGGTCTTCCTGCAGGCCCCCGGCTCCACCAACGACCACGATCTCGGCCTGTTCGAGATCGGTGGCCACGCCGCGCGGTCCGGCGCGGGTCGCGGCATGGTCGGCCTCTACCACCTGGCCTGGGAGGTGGACACGCTCGACGAACTCGAGGCGCTCGCCACCCGGCTCGCCGCCGCCGGCGCCCTGGTCGGCACCTCCGACCACGGGACCACCAAGAGCTTGTACGGCCGGGATCCGGACGGGCTGGAGTTCGAGGTCGTCTGGTTGGTCCCCGCCGACCGCCTCGACGAGCAGGCGATTGCCGCCCGCAAGCGGATCCGGCCGCTCGACCTGGCCCGGGAGAAGCAGCGGTACGGCGCCCGGACCCGCGGTGGCGTCGGCGTCTCGGTGCCGGGCTGACCGCGTAGCGAGCCGGAGCCGGCCCGCTGACTCCGGCTCCGACCGGCGACGGCGGCTCGGCCGGCCCCGCCCGCGCGGGCCGCGACCCGGGCCGGTAGAACGGACGCCATGACAGTCGAGCCGGCGGGGCGGGTCCCGCACGACCTGTTGCTCCGCCACCTGAGCACCTGGGTTCCCGCCGCGCTGCGCCAGGCCCGTCGCGCCACCTTCGTTCAGGCGTACCAGGGCCCGCCGGGCACCACCGCGGACGCTGCGCTGCGCGCCGTCGCCGACCACCCGGAACTGGTCACCGGCCGGCACCTGACGGTCGTCACCGTCACGTCCTCCGGTGCCCAGGCGGACCCGACCGGGCTGCCGGCGGCGGTGACGGCCCATCTGCTGCCCGGCGGTCCGGAGCTGCTCCCGGTGGCCGTGACCGCCGCTGCGGCCGCCAACGCGCCGCTGTTGTGCCACCTCGACCTGGCCGGTGGCCCGTTGCCCGGACCCGTCGTGTGGCGCGCGTCGACGGCCGGCCGCCCGGCCGAGCTGCTGGTGGTCGGAGCGGCTTCACCAGCTGAACTGCGCCGGGTGCTGACCGCAGCCGGCTTTCCGCTGGTCAGCGTCGTCGAGCTGGTGCCGGCCGGGGTGGCCGGGCAGGTCGACGGCGGCACGTCGTACCCGGTCGCCTTCGCCACCGGGTCCGGCAAACGCATCGAGGCGTTCAAGGAGGCGCTCTGGGAGGTCGGTCCGGCGGGGTGGGGGCTGCGTGCCGCCGACGATCCGCAGGCGACGGCCGTCGCCCGGCAGGAGCCGGACGCGGCCGTCGCCGGGCAGGAGCCGGACCACTGGCTCGCCTCGCTGCGCGACCGGCTGTACGCCCACCTCGTCGAGTGCGGCTCCCGGACCGTCGCCGAGCTGCGCAGCTTCACGGTGACCGGGACGGTCCACCGGGCCTCCGACGCCAACCGGGCGCTGGCCGGTCTGCTCGCCGCCGACCAGGTGCGGCGCTGGCCGGCGGACGGACGGTTGGCCGGCGACGTAAAGATCACCCCGACCGCCCCGGCTGCTGGCGGGCGTACTCCGTCCACCGCCTGACCAGCAGCGACGCGCCGGTGGCGAGCACTCCGACGCTGAACACCATCTGGACGCAGACCGCCGCGCGGGCGAGTTGGCCTTTGGCGTGTACGTCGCCGTACCCGATGGTGGTGAGCGTGCCGATCGCGAAGTAGAGCGCGTCGGTCTTCGTCGTCATGTCGATGAACTGAGCCGGGTCGCTGAACGAGATGACCAGGTCGGCCAGCGCGAACACGACCACTCCGCCGACCAGCGCGATCGCCAGCCGGGTGAGGCGTACGTCGGACGGATCGGCGGTGATCTGGTCGCGGATCTGCTGTAGCACCAGCGCGGCCACCAGTGTCACGCCGACGACGGTGATCACGGCGCGGACCGCGAGATGCATCCCCGTCACCCCCGGCTCCACCGGGACCAGGTAGTAGAGCAGGACCATCAGCAGGCAGATGGCGGTGGTACGCCGTACCTCGGCCCGGCGGGGATTCCGAGTACGGGACAGGGCATCATCTCCAGCTATATCGGACATAATATTATTATTCCTGCAGATCGAAGGCTCGGCGGGCGATCCCGCCGAGCCTTCGATTATTGTCCTGCGCCTGCGCCTGCGCCTGCGCGCTCAGCTACGCGACTTGTCCTGCCTCCATGAGAACGGGCCGGGCAGGTCGTACCGGTGCGCCTTCGCCCGCGAGTTCCACGACCATCGGCCGATCCGGATGGTCCAGGACGAGAACCCGTTCTCGGTGAAGTTCAACTGGAGCGGGCCGAACCGCTTCCGCTTGCGGAACATGACGCCCATCGCTCGCGCTCCCTCCGTCGACCGTCAGCAGGTGGGCTGCTCAGTTCCCCGTCGCGTCGATCGGCAAACCCGACCGTCCACATGCCTGGTTAGCGGGACTCCCAGGCGTCCGGCTTCAGCGTCAGCTTGCGGACGTGCGCCGGCATCCGGCCGGTGAGTACCTCGGCGAGGCTGACCTCGTCGACCACCTCGCGCAACGCGGCGCGTACCGCGATCCAGAGCCGGGGCAGGTTCTCCGCAGCACCGGCGTACCGGGTCTCCTCCGGACGTAGCCCGCGCACCCCGGCCAGCGGTCCGTCCACCGCCCGCAGGATCATGCCGATGGTGACGTCCCCGGGCGGTTGGCTCAGCGTGTAGCCACCCTCCGCGCCGCGCTGTGCCCGGACCACCCCGCCCCGGCGCAGGTCGGCCAGCACCGCCTCGAGGAATTTGCGCGGCATGTCCTGCTCGGCGGCGATCGCCTGGGTGGACATCAGCGTCGGGTACGCGGCAGCGAGGATCAGCGCTGCTCGTACCGCGTAGTCGCCGCGCGCGGAGATCTGCACGCCACCATCATGCCGGTTGCCGCGACCCGGTCGGTCACCGGTGGGCGTTCCAGCAGGTCGGCGCGGAAGCTCCCCGGACTGCACCCCACCTCGCGCTGAAAGAAACGGCCGAAGTTCGTCGGCTCGGGGAAGCCCAGCCGCGCACCGACCTGGGCCACCGGCAGGTTGGTCGCCGCGAGTAACCGCTTGGCCTGCAGCGCCACCCGGTCGTCGATCACCTGTTTGGCGGTCCGCCCGGTCACGGTCAGGCTGGCCCGGGTGAGGGTGCGGACCGCGCAGGACAGCCGTTCGGCGTACTCCTCGACCCGTCGGCTACGCGCGTGGTCCCGCTCCACCTCGGCCCGGAACCGCCGGAAGGTGTCCCACCTCGATGAACCCGCCCCGGTGGCTTCGTCCGCCCATGCGGGATAGTCACCGGGGCGATCATCTGTGGTCGGGGCATCGAGCGCTGGCGGGGAGTCGTACGGCAGCAGGGCGACCCGGAGCAGCAGGACCCGCAGTTCATGGCGGAGGAGTTCGTCGACGAGCGCCGTCCGCCGGGGCCGCTGGCTGTCCACGACGAGTTGGCTGACCTCGTTGATGATGGCGTCGGCGTCCTCACCGGTGAGCTGCCAGTGGGCGCGGGAGGTGGGCCGGTCCGGCATGCCTGGTGCCGCGGTCCATCGCACCAGGATCGCGTCCAGACCGTGCTGTCCGCCGGCCCGAACCACCTGCCCGGCGTGGGCCCACAGCAGGGTGCCGGGTCGGCATGGGTGGGCGACAAAGTCGATCTCGTGGCTGCCGTGACCGGCGGTGACCAGTAGCAGTTCGTCGTGGGGGAGCAACCGTGGTCGGGGTGGCACGTCGGCAGTCAGACTGTTACCGAGAGTAGTTGCGCTGATCGCTGGCCTCAGGGGATCCGGGTCGGACATCCGGCGGGCGAGCTGATCGGGCTGAACCATCGGTTTCGACGGTAACCGCAGCGCGCCGCAACCGCATCCCGACCACCGGCGGATCGTCGCGTCGTCCCAGCGGAGGCGCCGGGGTGCGCCGGTGGCCGCACCAGCGGCGGGAGTACGGCGCATCGCCGTACTCCCGTCACGCGAAACAGCCGCAGTCCCCGCCGGGTCGGGCGGAGTCGGGCCGTTCCGATCAGCGCCCGGCCAGCAGCCGGTTCACCGCGGTGTCCACGTCCAGGTGGTCGGACTCGTGGCCGCGGGGCACCACCACGTAGGTGCGGCGCAGAAAGCGGACCAGCACGCTGCGCGGCACCTCGAACAGCGCGTTGCCATCCGGGGAGCTCAGCGCGAGCGCCACGAAGTCGCCTCGGGGAGTCGTCCAGGGCCAGACCCGGACATCACCGATCCCGGCCGGTTCGTCGAGACCGGTCACCAGAAGCTCTCGGGCGAACGACCAGCTGACCGCTTCACCGCCGGCCGACTCCGCGTGGAAGAGTACGTGGACCGCGTACGGATCACTCGGTTCGTAGCGCAGGCTGGCTCGTACCGGCAGCGCGGTAGCGTCAGGCGCGATGAGCCGTAGTGACGTCTCGACCTCGACGGTCGTTGGTCGGATGACACTCATGGACGTTCTCCCCCCGGCACCGCTGCGGGACGCCCGCCCCGCTTTCCCCATACTCCGGCCTTGCATTTGACTACGCTCCGTCTATCGCTGATCTCACCCAGTAGAGGGAAGCGGTTCCGGGATGCACCAAAAATGTCCATCTTGGGTGTCTTGTCCGGTTCTGCTTGGGTACTGGGACGTGCCCGGCGTCGGGTGGTTCAGACGTCGACTCACTCCGGTAACGTCCAGTGGTGCCCTGTGGTGACGGGGCGGGCGACAATGAGGGGCAAAATGGCCATAAAACCCTCCTCCGCCAAGCGGATGACCGAGAATTCAACACCGGGTCATGCGTCGTACGACCCGGCGGATGAGACTGTCGGACACGCCGAGTCGGGGGGAGACCAGGTGGGCAGTGACCCGATCGGACGTCCGAGTGGGCGCGGCGCTCCGGTCGCTGTCACCGATCGTCCCGAGCCGGAGGCACCGCGAACGTTGTCCGGGCTGCGCCAACGGATTCGGGTGACCCTCGCCCTGATCCGCTCCAATCCCACTGGCCGGATCGCCTTGAAGGTCGGCGTCGGCCTGCTCGGTGCTCTGATCGTGGTCCTCGGCCTGGTGCTGATCCCGCTACCCGGGCCGGGCTGGCTGATCGTCTTCGGCGGACTGGCGGTCTGGGGCGTGGAGTTCCACTGGGCCAAGCGGCTGCTCGCCTTCGCCCGACGGCACGTCCAGGGATGGACCCGGTGGGTTACCCGGCAGAGCTGGCCGGTGCGGCTGGGCATCGCCGGGGTGGGCCTCGTCTTCGTCGCGGTCGTGGTGATCTTCTCGCTGAAGGTCGGCCTCGGCATCGACGTGATCGCCAGCTTCCTGCGCTACCTCGCCACCACCTGAGCCGACCGCCACCCGGATGTGCGCCCGGGCGGGACGATCGGGTACAGTCATCCACGCTGAGGGCGATTAGCTCAGCGGGAGAGCGCTTCGTTCACACCGAAGAGGTCACTGGTTCGATCCCAGTATCGCCCACCATTTTTTGCACGAGCGGGGCCGGCAGTGGCGGCCTTGTCACGAGGAATCCGCGCACGGGCGGTCCGATCGGTTCGGCGTATGGCGTGCCGATCCCCTGATCCGGCGGTGATCCGCCGCCGGACCGGTGTCCCGGTCCATCCGCACTGATTGACGGGCCGGCGGCACGGTGTCGTACGGGTGGCGACCACCCTGCCCGCCCGGCTGATCAGTCCACAGGCTGCTTCGAGGGTGCGCGTCGACGATTGACAGACCACGCTGGTGTTGGCGAGACTGGACAGTGTATCGATTTACTGCGCACAGCCTGGCTGATTCCGATGGTGCCGTCCCGGTCTGCGGGGACTCGTCCTGCTCCGAAGGGAATTGATGATGAAGCTCATGCGGGTCGGCCCAAAGGGCAGCGAGCGACCGGTACTCCTCGTCGGGGGCCGTCACTTCGATCTGACCAGCGTCACCGCCGACATCGACCAGGCCTTTCTCGGCGGTGACGGCATGAACCGGGTACGCGTTGCCCTGGCCGCCGGGGATCTTTCAGAGGTCGATGTCCGGGGTGTCCGCGTCGGTGCGCCGATCACCAGGCCGGGCACGGTGGCCTGCATCGGGCTGAACTACTCCCGGCATGCTGCGGAGTCCGGCACCGCTCCGCCGGCCGAGCCGGTCGTCTTCCTCAAGGCTTCGAACACCGTGGTCGGGCCCTACGATGACATCGTGATCCCGAAGGGTGCGGTGAAGACCGACTGGGAGGTGGAGTTGGCGGTCGTCATCGGCCGGCGGGCACGTTACCTCGCGTCACCCACCGAGGCGGGCGACGTCATAGCGGGGTACGCCGTGTCCAATGATCTGTCCGAGCGGGACTACCAGATGGGTGATGCCGGCGGCCAGTGGGTCAGGGGCAAGAGTTGCGAGTCGTTCAACCCGCTGGGACCATGGCTGGTCACTGCCGATGAACTTGATGATCCGCAACGCCTCACGCTGCGCAGTTTTGTGAACGACCAGCCTCGTCAGCATTCCACCACACAGGACATGATTTTTGATGTGCGTCACCTGATCTGGTATCTGAGCCAGTATCTGGTGCTTGAGCCAGGTGACGTCGTCAACACCGGTACGCCGGAGGGTGTCGCGTTGTCTGGCCAGTTTCCCTATCTGCGCGTGGGGGATGTGGTGCGGGTCGGCATCGAAGGGCTGGGCGAGCAGCGCCAAGTCTGTCGCGCCGCCGATTGACTCCGCCGTCGGTGCCGGTTATCGGAGCCGATGCTGGGCGCTTCTGCAAATACGCCCGATCTGACCTGCGGCGCCGGGGTCGGAAGCGACGCGAGGACGCCGCGCCGCCCGGGGTGTGAGCCCCCGGGCGGCGGCCGGCTTCAGGAGTGGGTAACGGTGATATCGAAAATTCGGGTTTGCCCGTAGTTGTCGCCGCTGCACGGCGAAGAGTTTGAGCAGTTGGCCTGGGTGTAGGCGCCGGCTTTGAAGTAGGCGCCGGAGAAGTTTCTGGCGATGGTGGTCTGCAGGACGCCGTTGTAGTACGCCCTCACCTGCCCGCCACTGACCACGAACTTGGCCTCGAAGCGGGTGCCCAGCTGGTAGTTGCTGGTAACCAGCTTGTGATGGGTGTCATTGTCGTTGGTGACGTAAAGGCTGGTGCCCTCCAATCGGAAGACCGTGACGTCGTCGTCCGAATCGTGGATCTGGGCCACGACCACATGTGGCTTCGTCGATGGAAGCCTGTCGAACGCGGCGTCCACGACCATCGTGTGTGTGCCGGAGGTCGACGACCAGCTCGCGTGGGCGGCTCCGTTGTTCGCCATCTCACGCAGCTCCGACCGAGCGTAGCTGGAGCCGCCTGTGGTCACCCCGTTGACGGGGGAGCGGAACTGGACCGACTGGCACGAGTCCGCAGCGACGAAATAGGGGGAGATCTGAAAGTCGTTCAGGGCGGGTTGCTTGATTTCGGTCGGGCTGTCGGAGGAGCCGGTCGGCAGCGTGATCTTCCAATTGGTCAGGTCGAGTACGTCTGCCGGGACGGTGCAGTCGCCACCGCCCCCGTCGGCGCCGTAGACCTGCATCTCGGTGATGCTGTTCCAACTGTTGGCCGTGTTGCCGTAGCCAACGACGCGTACGTACCGGGCCGACCGGTCGGTGAAGTCGTGGTCCTCGACCTGTAAGGTGCTGCCGCTGCTCTGTCGCTGGGGGACGACAGTGATCCAGGAACTGGCGTCGGTTGAGGTCTGAACGGTGTAGGTGGCCCGGCGTTGGTCGCCTTTGTGCCAGGCGATGCCGACCGATCCGATCTGCTGGTTGGCACCGAGGTCGAGTCGGAGCCAGGAGCCGTCGCCCTGGGCGGACCAGCGAGTGGAGAGGCTTCCGTCAATGGCGTTGGCTGGCACGTTGCCGTCGTGGGAGCTGGCAGTCGCTGCCGTAACGGGCAGGCCGGTCGTGGCGTGCGCGGACAGTGCGGTCAGTGTGGAGCTGGCGACGACCACGGCTACGGGCAGCGCGAGGATTGCGATACGTCTCATTAGGGGTCCTCAGTAGTGAGAGTTCCTATATGTGAACTACGTCGCACTAGTGCCGAGTGACCATAGAAGAAGATGACTGGATGGTCAACGGCGTATTTCGAAGTTGTTAGATCCGACCCGTCAGGCCGGCGGTGGTCGCTGCCCGGATTGCGTCCGCGAGTTCACTGGCATGCGCCTCGGTCAGCTCGCCGTCGGTGACGCAGACGCCGATCGCGTCGTGCGGGCCGAGCTTGGCCGGGGCGGCGACCGCCACGCCGCGGCCGCCGTTCGGGCCGGCCGGCACCTGGTCGACAGCATGTCCACGCTCGACCACCCGCCGGAGCTCTTCGCGGAGCGCTGCGAGAGCGTCGGGAGGCAGGGTTGGTGAGGCGGACAGCATCCGTGCCAGTGACTCGTCGTCGTCGGCCACTCGGGCCAGTACGACGCGGCCGATCGCCGTGGCGTACGCCGGGGCCGGCCAGCCCGTCCGAAGCATCGGTGCCACGTCGACCTCTTCCCGCGTCAGCAGGGCGACCATGTGGCCACCGACCAGCCGGCCCAGTTGCACGGTGGTCTTGAGCCGGCGGTGCAACAGGTCCACGACCGGGGTGAGCCGGCGGACCGCGCGGTCGGTACGCAGGTAAGCTGCACCGGTCCGCAGTGCTTGGACGCCCAGCCCGTAGCGGGATCCTGCGGTGTCAGTCTCAACCCAGCCGCGCTGCACGAGGGTGTGGAGCAGTCCGTGCATGCTGCTCTTGGGGATACCCAGGGCGCGGGCGAGTTCCACGAGGGTGCGCCGGTCCGCGGTGGCGGCGAGTAGCTCCAGCAGCTCGACGGTGCGGTCTGCCGATTTGACCCGGGGGACGCCGCCTGTCGTCATCGTGGTACCCCTACTTCCTCACTTCCGGTACCGGGCCCGTCGAGGTGCGGACCACCAGCTCTGGGCGGAGCAGCAGCGACTGGCTCGGGCCGGATTCGGTGTTGTCGATCCGGTCCCGCAGGTGCCGGAACGCGGCTGCCGCCATCTCCGCGACCGGCTGACGTACGGTCGTCAGTGGTGGTGCGGCGAGGTCGGCGAGCACGATGTCGTCGAAGCCGACGACTGAGATGTCCTGGCCTACCCGGAGCCCGGCGTCCCGGATGCCGGCGCTGATTCCGAGGGCGCACATGTCGTTGATGGCGACGATGGCGGTGGGGCGGTCCGAGGTCCGCAGCAGCGCGTTCGCGGCGGTGCGACCGAGCCCGGCGGCGTCGAGATCTCCGTAGGGCTCCTGCTCTGCGCCACCGGACCAGACGATCGTTTCGGCCGGGTCCAGGCCGGCCTGCTCGAGTGCGTCGGTGAAACCCCGGAACCGTTCCCGGCGGTTCACGCTGCGCAGCGACCCCGAGACGAAGGCGATGCGTCGGTGGCCGAGCTGTAGCAGGTGGGCGGTGGCCAGGTGGGCGCCCACCACGTTGTCGACGCTGATGTTGACCAAGGTCCCCGGGTCACCGGCCTGAGCGGTGCGGTCGAACGCGACCAGGCTGAGCCCGGTCTCGACGAGTGGCAGTACGTGATCCAGCGAGGGCAGCGAGGAGCAGAGGACGACGCCCCGGATGCCGTCGGCCCAGAGCTCCTCGAGGTAGCGCCGTTCCCGGTCGGGTTCCCGTTCGCTGTTGCAGAGCAGGACGTGGTAGCCGTCGCTCAACGCGGCCCGTTCGAGGTAGCGGGCGAAGCTGCCCCAGAACGGATTGGCGACCGACGGTACGACGAGCCCGATCACCTGGATCCGGCCGGTGCGCAGTTGCCGGGCCGCCCGGTTCGGCCGGTAGCCGAGCCGGTCGATCGCGGCGGCCACCCGGATGCGGGTCTGGGGGAGCATGCGGCCGGGGCGTCCGTTGAGGAAGTTCGACACGGTGCTGGGCGAGACGCCCGCCTCGCGGGCTACCTGGTAGATCGTCACACCGCTCACGTCGCGTGCTCCCCCTTGTTGGCGATCTGAACCAGCCGAGTGTAGAGGTTTACCAGCTCGTGACCGCCCCTGGGCCTACCAGTAAAGCCGGTGTTTCGGTGCCGTGTCTAGCCATTGACATGTCTGTACCTCGCTCCTAGCCTTGCTGCAACGATCCACCAGTAAATCGATGCAAAGTCCTTCCTGCCACGAGCTAGATCGTGGTGTCGCAGCTACCCAGAAGCGGCGGAGCGCGCCGCGGGAGAGAAGGCCAGGATGACCAGAACCCGGGGGAGTCGGACCCGTGCGGTGACGATGGTGCTCGTCGCCGCGCTGCTCGCCACCGCGTGCGGCGGACCGGCGGGCACAACGGAGGGCGACGACCAGGCCAGCGGCACGATCCGGCTGTTGACGCCGATCTTTGAGGGCGCCGACGGCAAGACCGTGCTGGAGGAGCAGCTCGACGCGTTCAAGGAGGAGTACCCGGACATCACCGTCGAGGTCGACTACACCTCGTACGGCAAGCTGAACGAGAAGCTCACCACGTCGATCGCAGGCGGTCGGCCGTACGACGTGATGCTCATGGGGGTCGGTTGGATCCCGCCGTTCGCAGCCAAGGGCGCCCTGGCCGAGTTGGACGAGAACCAGCAGGAGCTCGCCGAGCGGTACAACGAGCGGGTCGTCGAGCCTGGCATCTACCAGGGCAAGGTGTACGGCCTGCCGATCATGTTGGACACCCGGTTCGGTCTGTACCGCAAGGACATCTTCGCCGAGGCGGGCATCGCCGCCCCGCCGAGCAACTTCGCCGAGCTGCGGGAGATCGGGCGCCAGCTGACCGTGCGAGACGCACGCGGCAAGCTTACCCGCGCCGGCGTGGACATCCTCTCCAACGATCTGCGCCAGACGTTCCTCCCGCTGATGTGGGCCAACGGCGGCGAGCTGTGGACCTCGGATGGGCAACCGGCCTTCAACAGCCCGGAGGCGGTCGGGGCGTTGCAACTGATGGCCGACATCATCCTCACCGACAAGAGCGAGGACTTCGGTTTCACTCAGCCCGGTGCCACCGGCCTGCCGCTGGCCCAGGGGCGGGCGGCGATGATGGTGGGGCACAACAACCACCTGCTGGCGATCGAGGAACAGGCACCGGAGCTGATCGAGGAAGACAAGATCGGCTTCTTCATGATCAGCAACGAGCGTCCCGCGATGTTCCAGGGTGGGACGCTGGCAACGGTCTCGGCCAAGTCGCAGCGTCCGGCGGCGGCCAAGGCGCTGGTCAGCTTCCTCACCGACGAACAGGCGTCGCTCGCCGCGAACGAGCAGCGGGGTAACGTGCCGGCCCTCAACAGCCTGTCCGACTCCGATTACGTACAGCGCAACCCGGCCGCGCAGTTCGCCATGGCGAACCTCGACGCCGCCTACTCCGAAGGCGGTGTGCCGGCCTGGTTGGAGATCCGGGGCGACTTCAAAGCGGCCATCGAGTCCGTCCTGCTGGGCCAGAAGGACCCGCAGCAGGCACTCGACGAGCTGGTGGCCAAGGCCCAGGCAGCGATCGTCAAGGGCTGACATGACCAGCACCCTCGAGACCGTGAGCGTGGCGTCCGCGAGTCGGGCGCCACGCCCGCCCCGCCGTCGCCGAAGGCTGGGTGCCGAACGTCGTCGCGCGGCGTACCTGATGCTGGCCCCGTCGGTCATCCACCTGATCTGGTGGATCGGCCTACCCGTGGTGGCCACGTTCGGCCTGGCCTTCACCGACTACGACATCATCGCCGGCACCGTCGAGTGGGCCGGCCTGGACAACTTCCGTCAGATCTTCGCCGACGACATCTGGAACCTGTCGATCTGGCACACCGTCGTCTTCACCTTCTTCACCGTTCCGGTGGCGATGGCGATCGCGGTGGTCATCGCGGTGCTGCTCAACCAGCGGATCAAGGCGCTGGCCTGGTACCGCGCGGCGTTCTTCATGCCGCACATCACCGCCACCGTCGCGATCGCACTGGTCTGGATGTGGATGTTCGAGCCCAACCTGGGACTGTTCAATCTGCTGCTGGGCTGGATCGGGGTCAACGGGCCGGCCTGGCTGTCGGACCCCGACTGGGCGATGCCGGCGGTCATCCTCGTCAGCATCTGGAAAGGCATCGGCCTGAAGATGCTCATCTACCTGGCAGCGCTGCAGAACATTCCGCACGACCTGTACGAGGCGGCGAATCTCGACGGTGCCTCCGGCCCCCGCAAGTTCTTCGCGATCACCCTGCCGTTGCTGAAACCCGCCACGTTCTTCGTCTTCATCGTCTCCATGATCGACGCGTTCCAGGTCTTCGACCAGGTGTACGTGCTGACTCCAGACGGCGGCCCGGCGAACTCGACGACCGTCATGACGTACGAGATCTACCGGACGGCGTTCGGCGAGTTCGACATCTCGGCGGCCTGTGCGCAGAGCGTGGTGCTCTTCGCCTTCCTGCTCGTCCTGACGGTGATCGGGCGCCGACTGACCGGGAAGGACGGCGATGAAGCGTAAGTTCGACGCCCGCTGGGTGCTGCACCTACTGCTTGGCCTCGGCGGACTCATCATGGTCGTTCCGTTCGTCTGGATGATCCTGACGTCGCTCAAGAGCCGCGCCGACATCGCCGCCTACCCGCCACAACTGCTGCCGACCGAATGGGTGTGGAGCAACTACCAGGCAGCACTGGACTACGCCCCGTTCGGGACGTACTTCCGCAACAGCCTGCTGATCGCCATCGGGCACACGGTGATCAACCTGATGCTGGCAACGATGGCTGGCTACGCGCTGGCCCGGGTTTCGTTCCGGGGTCGGACCGTGCTGTTCATGGCCATCCTCGCGATGATGATGATCCCGACCTACACGAAGATCGTCCCGCAGTATCTGATCGCCAAGGGGATGCCGTTCTTCGGCGGCAACGACCACCTCGGCCGGGGCGGCTACGGCTGGCTCGACTCGTGGTGGGTCCTGATCGTTCCGGGCGCGCTCACCCCGTTCGCGATCTTTCTGTTCCGGCAGTTCTACCTCTCTCTGCCCCGTGAGCTGGAGGAGGCCGCCCGAATAGATGGTATGGGGGAGTTCGGGATCTTCGCCCGGGTGATGACCCCGTTGGTGAAACCAGCCGTCGCGACGGTCGCCCTGGTTACCTTCGAGAACAGCTGGAACAACTTCCTCTGGCCGCTGCTGGTCACCACCCGCGACGACCTGCGGGTGATCCAGGTCGGTCTGGCGGCCTTTCAACAGGCCGAGCGGACCGAATGGTCCTACCTGATGGCCGGATCGACGCTGGCCACCGTACCGATGATCGTGCTGTTCCTGTTCGCCCAGCGGTACTTCGTGCAGGGCTTTGCCACCGCCGGAATCAAGTAAAGGGGTATCTCGATGAATATCGATCTAGCTGGGCGTCGGGCCCTGGTCACGGGTGCCGGCCACGGTATCGGAGCCGCTATCGCCGTAGCACTCGCCCGGGCCGGTGCGGACGTGGCCGTCCACCACGGACACTCCGCCGGTCCGGCCGCCGAAGTGGCCTCGGCCATCGAGACGCTGGGTCGCAAGACTGTCGTCCGGCAGGCCGACCTCACCCGGACCAGCGAGGTGGCCGATCTTGTCGGGGAGGCCACCAGCTTTCTCGGCGGTCTGGAGATCCTGGTCTGCAACGCGGGTGGAATGGTCGGCCGCAGCCCGGTGGCGGAGATGACCGACGAGCACTACGCCCAGGTCGTTGATCTCAACCTGGGTGCCACCTTCCGAACGGTGCGGGCCGCGATCCCGCACCTGCGGGCCGCCGGTACGGCGGGGCGGGTGATCACCATGTCGTCGTTGGCTGCGCACAACGGTGGCGGTGCCGGATCAGCGGTCTACGCGGCGGCGAAGGCGGGGGTGCGGGGCCTGACCAAGGGGCTCGCCAAGGAGTTGGCGACGACCGGGACCACGGTGAACGCGGTCGCCCCGGGATTCATCGGCGGCACCGCCTTCCACGAGACGTTCACCCCGGCACAGACTCAGGAAACGATCATCGCCGGGGTGCCGCTCGGTCGTGGCGGCCGGTCCGAGGACGTCGCCGGCGCAGTCGTGTGGCTCGCCTCCGAGTCGGCCTCCTACGTCACCGGGGCGACGATCGACATCGACGGTGGAGCCTGGTTCCGGTGACCGTGCCGACGCCGACCCTGCGTCCGCCGGTACTCCCGCCCGAGCGGGGCGGTTGGTGGCACGCGTACGTCTGCCCCGCGCACGGCGTGGAACTCGATCACGACCGGCTGCTCGACGGTGAGTTCCCGGATGCCGGCGCGCGGTGCCGCCACGGCTGCCGGATCGACGATCCGTCGGTGCGGGGTGGTTGGACCGTCCTGGCGCATCAGGCGAGTGCCCGGCGCATCCGGTTGCTCGCCCGGTCACCCCGGGACGACGACCGCCGCACGGCTGTCGACCTGCTGACCGCGTACGCCCGCCAGTACGCGGCACTCGGCGCGGCACCGCACGACGGAGCCGCCGGCTGGATGCTGCGTGGTCGGCTGTTCCATCAGGCGCTGACCGAGGCGATCTGGGCGGTGACCATCGGCCAGGCCGCCGCAGCGCTGCGGGCGGGCGGTGAACCACTGCCCATGGAGGTGAACGAGTTGCTCCAAGCCCTCGTCGAGGCGGCCGGGCAGGCCCGCCAAACGCTGGTCGACGCCGGCAAGTTCGAGTCCAACTACACCGCGTGGCTGATTGCCGCCGGCGCGGTCTGCTCGGGCCGCCCCGACTGGCTGACCGGTCGGCACGGGCTGTGTGACCACGTCTCGACGGCGATTCGTCCGGACGGGTGGGAGTGGGAGGCAGCCACCTACTACCACGGCTTCGTCCTGCGGGCGTACCTGTTGACGCTGCAGTCACTGCCGCAGACTCCGGTGCCACCGCAGACGCAGAGCCGACTCGCCGCCATGGCCACGGTGCTCGAGACCCTGGCCACCGACGGAGGTCTGCTACCAGCCCTGCACGACGGCCCGTACGACCGGCCACCGGCCCGGTACGAGCTGGACGAACTCCGGGAACTGCTGCCCCTGCTGGACCGGGGGCCGACGGAGCCGCAGCCGGTGACGATCTTTCCCGACGGGGGCTATGTGGTGCTGCGTGGATCGGGGCTGCACGCTGTCGCCGACTTCGGCCCGCACGGTGGCCCGCACGGGCACCGCGACAAGCTGGCCCTGTACCTGTACGGTGCCGACACTCCCTGGCAGCCCGACCCGGGTCAGGTGCCGTACGGCCACCGTGGCTGGCGGCACCACTACGCCTCGACCGCCGCCCATCCCACCTTCGCAGTCGACGGGCTCGAGCAGGCGGAGTGCACCGGGCATCTGATCGGGTACGACAGCAGCTCGGTCGCCATCGGCTGTGACACCGCGTATCCCGGGGTGACCGCCCGGCGCCACCTGACCCTGCGCGGCGGTGTGCTGGTCGACGAGCTGCGGGTGGAGACCGACCGGCCCCGCCGGATCAGCGCGCAGCTCAGACCGGATGTCGACCTGTCGGTTCGGGCTACCGCCGACCGCACCCTGGAAACGGTCTGGCCCGGCCGGCAGACCCTGCGCGGCCGGCACACCGTCTCGGTCGACGCCGATGTCGTCTGCCGTCCCGGACCCGGACCGGCGGACGACCCGCAGCGTGTCCGCCGCTGGGTCGACTGGACCGCGAACGACGCGACCACGGTGACGTTCCGATCGATCTACCGGATGGAGAGCTGATGCAACCCCTGCTCATCGGTGACCGCCTCGGGCAACTGCGCGCGGCGCTCACCACCACCCACGCCGCCCAGTGGCGGCGGCTGTACGAGCAATGCGCCTGGTACCGCGGACAGAGTCCGCCCGCCGAGCATCCGACCGCGAGCATCACCTACCTCGGCCCGGCCGCGATGAACCTGGCCCTCGCCTACCGCCTCACCGGCCAGCCCGGCTACCTGCTCGAAGCCCGCCGCTGGATCGGTACCGCCGTGTCCTACCCGCACTGGGGCAAGGCGAAGATGCCCGACCACGACCTCGACGCGGGTTGGCTGCTGCACGGGCTGTCCCTGGCGTACTCCTGGCTGCGCGACGACCTGCCCGACGACGAGGCGGCGGCGCTGCGGGCGAAGCTCACTCTGCAGGGTGAGCGCCTGTACGCCTTCGCCGTCGAGACCGAAGGCTCCTGGTGGTCGTCGAGCTACTGGCAGAACCACAACTGGATCTGCTACGCCGGCCTGGCCGCCGCCGGATACGTCCTCGACGAACCACGATGGAGCGACCGGGCACGGGAGAACCTCGCGACGGTGCTGGACCTGATGCCGGGCGACGGATCGGACTCCGAGGGTGTCGTCTACTGGCGGTACGGCGTGCCCTGGCTGGCCATCCACCTCGACCTGCTGCAACACGCTGAAGGCATCGACTGGTGGCGGCGCGGCGACTTTCTGAGTCGCACCTTCGAATGGCGGCTGCACCAGTGCGCCCCCGGCTTCGAGGAGAACATCGACCACGGGGACTGCCACGACCGCCGGTCCGGGCACAGCGTCGCGCTCTACTACAAGCTCGCCGCCGCGTACCGCGACGGCCGCGCCCGCTGGCTCGCCGACCACGTCGCCGATCGGCACTTCTGGCGGGAGGCGTACGCCTCCGGCGTCAGACCGGGCGTGATGCCGGAGGCCGGCTACGAACTGCTCTGGTACGACCCGCAGGTGCCGGCCGTGGAACCCGCCGACACGGTGCCGACCTCCGCTCATTTTCCCGACCTCGGACAGGTGACCGCCCGTACCAGCTGGCAGTCGGGCGCGGCCTTCGTCAGCTTCAAGGCGGCCCCCGGCGGGGGACACACCGCATGGGACACCGCCGAGCGGTTCCGCCGGGACAAGGGCTGGCAGACCCTCAACGCCGGTCACCACCACCCCGACGCCGGGGCGTTCGTGTTCGGCGCGCACGGCGAGTTCCTCGCCGTCGACGACGGGTACTGCAACCGTAAGCGGGCCGCCTACCACAACCTCGTCCTGGTCGACGGGCAGGGTTGGGCCGGCGAGGACCGCTACCAGGTCTACCAGGACCTGCCCCACGAGCGCCAGGCCCGCCTGCGGGACGTGCTCACCGGGGACGGGCTGGTGCACGCGACGGCCGAGTCTGCCGCGATGTTCGATCCGGCGCTCGGCGTCCGGCGCGTCGACCGGACACTTGTCTTCACCCCGGCCGGCCGGCTGGTCGTGCTCGACCTCCTCGCCGCCGACCAGCCACGCGAGTGGACCTTTCTGCTGCATTCGGACTGGCCGGCCGAGCTCGTCGGCGGCGACATCGTGCTCCGGTCCGGACCGGCGCAGGCGTACGTCCGCCAGGTCGTCCCGGACGCCGCCACCGTCAGTCAGGCGACGACGGAGATCGAGGCCAACCCCACCGGCAGTACGCCGAGTCTGCGGATCGTCCGCACCCTGCACACCGTTCGGGTCCAGGTGGCGCCGGTCGTCCGTACCCGGATCCTCACCAGCGTCGAACCGACCTGCGCGCTGGCCCCGCGCGCGGCCGTCGCCGAGCCGGTGGGCTGTGTCGAAGGAGTCGGGGTGCGGTTCGGGACCGACGGCGAGACGGTGCTGCTGGCGCCGGCCGACCGTCGGATCGACGGCGCCGACGTGCGGGCCGCCGCCGCCGCGGTGATCCTGTTGCCTGGCTCCGCCGACCGCCCGGCACAGGTGGGGGTGGTCGCGGCGACCCACGTGGACGTCGCTGGTCGCGATCTGGTACGCAGCGACGAACCGGTGACCGGGGTGCTGCCGTGGCCGGCCTGAGCGCCGCGCCGTCCGCCACCGGACGGGGGACGGCCCGGCGCCGAAGCGAGGTGGCGGCCGTCCAAGGTGGCTGGGCGGCCACCACGTTGCGGGTGCTGGAGTTCGGCGCCTACCCGGCGCTGGCGGGCTGTGCCCTGCTCCTGTTGAGTCTGGGCGTCGTCACCTGGCTTGCGGCGCTGGCCGCCACGGCACACGCGCTGCAGCAGTGGCGTACGGATGGACGGGCCCGGCCGTTCGTCGGTGCGCTGGCCATGTTCGGGCACTACTGGCGGCGGCTGTGGCGGCACTCGATCCTGTCCACGGTTGCCGCTGCGCTGTTGGCGGCCAACATCGTCTTCCTGGCCACCCGTTCAGGTGCCTACGCCGCAGCCCTGCTGGCCCTGCAGATCGGGCTGATCCTGGCACTGGTGCCGTACCACCTGGCACTGGCCGTCACCGCCGCCGGTGACCCCGACGGGGAAGCCGGACGCTGGGGACGTGCCGCGCTGCTGTTCGCCTTCGCCGCTCCCCGACGTGGGTTGGCCCTGCTCGCGGCTGCTGTCGCGGTGCCGCTCGTCACCGCGCCGCTCGCCTTCGGGCCGTTGCTGCTCGGTGCCACTCTGCCGCTGCTACTCGGCCTGCGGCTCGCGGACAGCACACGACGACGAGGCACCGTCACGGCGTGGGTCGGTACGACCGGCGACCGGTCCGATGCGGCTGTCGCGCGGGCGACGGAGCGTAACGGCAGACCCAGGGAGCGGGTTCGATGACCCTGACGATCCGTCCCGCCGCCGAGTGTCAGTTCGATCTGGTCTCTCTCGGTGAGGTGATGCTTCGTCTCGATCCCGGTGCGGGCCGGGTACGGACCGCACGCACCTTCGCCGTCTCGGAGGGCGGTGGCGAGTACAACGTCGCACGTGGGCTACGCCGGGCCTTCGGCCTGCGGACTGCCGTCGTCACTGCTCTGGCCGACAACGAGATCGGCCGGCTCGTCGAGGACCTGGTACGTCAAGGGGGAGTGGACACCTCGTTGATCCGGTGGGTGCCCTACGACGGAGTCGGCCGTACCGTCCGTAACGGGCTCAACTTCACCGAACGTGGCGAGGGTGTGCGCGCCGCGGTTGGCACCTCGGACCGCGGCCACACTGCGGTCAGTCAACTCGGCTCCGACCAGATCGACTGGGACCACCTGTTCGGCACCCTCGGGGTCCGTTGGCTGCACACCGGTGGCATTTACGCGGGCCTGTCCGGTGCCGCCGCTGAGACCGCATCCACCGCCACCGCCGCCGCCCGCCGGCACGGCACAGTTGTCTCGTACGACCTGAACTACCGGTCGAGCCTGTGGCGCGACATCGGCGGCCAGGACCGGGCCCGACTCGTCAACCACCGCATCGCCCGGACGGTCGACGTGCTGATCGGCAACGATGAACACTTCCGTACCGTTCTCGGCGCCGGCCGATCGGACTCCGGCGTGGACCATTGCGAAGGCCGGTGGGAGGTGCCCGGCGACCGGGTCCGTCCCGACCTGGGCGATGTCCAGACGTCGCTGGAGCAGGTAGCCCGGAGCTACCCCGATCTGTCGATCGTGGCGGCGACGTTGCGCACCGTGCGGTCCGCCTCGGTCAACGACTGGGGGGCCGTCGCCTGGTCCGCTGACGCCGGCCCCGTCGCAGCCCGGTACCGACCGGGTCTGGAGCTTCTGGACCGGGTCGGCGGCGGCGACGGCTTCGCCGCTGGCCTTGTCTACGGCCTGCTGCGGCTCGGCGACCTGCGCATCGGTGTCGAGCTCGGTGCGGCGTACGGCGCGTTGGCGATGACCACGCCGGGGGACGCATCGATGGCCGCTCTGGCGGAGGTCGAGGCATTGGCCGCCGGATCCAACGCCCGGGCACTCCGCTGAGTACCACCCGTCGTACGAGTGTCGTCCCAGGGCGAGGGCAGCCGGTGTCCTCCTCGGGGGACGCGCCGGCCGGCCGCCGGCGCATGCGGTGGTCGTCCGGCCTGCGGATCATGGTCGCCGACACGTTCCTCATGGGGCTCGGCTTCTACGCCCTGGTCCCGCTGCTGGCGTACCACCTCCTGAACGACCTGGGGCTCAGCATCGCGCTCACCGGGTTGCTCGCCGGGGTACGGTCGGCCAGTCAGCAGGGCATGATGCTCTGGTCGGGGATGCTGGCCGACCGGTTCGGTCACCGTCGGGCGATCTGCGTGGGTGTGCTGCTGCGTGCCGCCGGCTTCGCCGCGTTCGGTGTCGTGGACGCCGTACCCGGACTTGCGGTCGCCTCGGTCCTGGCCGGCCTGGGCGGATCCCTCTTTCACCCGGCCAGCTATGCCCTGTACGCCGAGCTGACACCGGCGCCGTTGCGTACCCGTGCCTACGCCGTGCGGGAGATGGCCAGTAACGCGTCCTTCGTCCTCGGGCCCGCACTCGGTGGCCTCCTCGCGGCCACCAACTTCCCGGCACTGTGCATCGTCGCGTCCAGCCTGTTTCTGCTCGCCGGTGCGATCACCTGGATCGGACTGCGACCCGACCCTCCTACCGCCGAAACGTCGGTACGGATGTCCTCCCTGCACCGGTTGCGGACCGTTGCCCGAGATCGCGGGTTTCGACGGTTCGTTGTGGTCAGTGCCTTCGCATGGGCGCTGTTCAGTCAGCTCTACCTCGCCGTGCCGGTGCGGGTCGGGCAGGTTCTGCCGGGAGCGACGTCGCTGGGCCTGGTCTACACCGTCGCGGCGGTCGTCATGGTCGTGGCGACCGTCCCGTCGACCCGCCTTGCCGAGCGGTATCTGACGACGGGCCGGACGCTCGCCGTGGCCACGGTCATGCTCTCTGCCGGTCTGTTGCTGCTGGGTGTGCTGCCGGGACCGGCTGGAGTGGTCACCGGTGTCGTCGTCTTCACGCTCGGGCAGGTCCTGCTGCTACCGACGGTCAACGGCACCGTTTCGCGGCTGGCCCCGCCGGGCGCGGTCGCGTCGTACTTCGGTGCGAACGGACTGGTGCTCTCCCTCGGTGGACTGATCGGCAACCTGGGCGGCGGGTGGCTGCTCGACCTCGGCGACGACACCGTGAACTGGCTACCGTGGACGGTGTTCGGCGGCTGGGGCGCGGCGGCTGCGGTCGCTTACCTGTTGGTGCTCCGACCGTCGACACCAGTCAGGAGCGATTGAGCGTCGATGCGGCGGCCCACCTGGCCGGCCGCACCGGCGCTCCTGCACCCCGACGGTCCGGACCGGGTGCAGCCGTACGCTGACTAGTACTTCGGGCTGGGACCGAAGCGGTTCGGGCCGGGGGTGCCGTCCTGCACGGTGAAGATCAGCATCACGAGGGGGCCGATAAGCGGGATCGGCGAGATCAGCACCCACCAGCCGGATCGTTCGGTGTCGTGCAGGCGGCGGACGGCGACCGCCAGCGAGGGCAGTGCGAGCGCGAGGAGGGCAACCACATAGAGAATGCCGAGGTTGCCTCCGTCCAAACCGGTCCCCAGCAGGAGGTCGAGGATCGACCCCACGATGGCGACGGCGGTCGAGAACAGGACGAACCACCAGTACTCGGCGCGGCGAGCCCGGCCGCTGAACCCTACGTACCGGGTCAGGGCCGAACGGACAGCTTCGGTGAACGACATGACGTTACTCCAGCATTGTGGACATACGAGCAGCGGTGCGGCATCAGGGTACGCGAGCGTCCGCCGCGCTCTGGCGTCTGATCCGTCAAACCCTGTCCGGGATGATCTCCCCGCACATCGAGCCCTCGGTCCCTTCGGTCGCAGCGTCGATCTCGAAGGTGTTCACCTGGATGCTGGGAACACCGCCTCGCCGTCTGCTGGTGCTGATAGCTTGTCCACCTTCTCCGTACTCCGCTGTACCAAACGTTCTTGCACGGCGGGCCGTTTGCTGGTCGACACCGCCCGGGTCGCGTCCGCCGAGGTCCGGCTACGCCCGTCCGCCCGTACAGTGGTCGCCGAGGTCGCCCGGTGCGCACCGCCGGCTGCCGGGATGGCCGCGACGCTCAGGCTGACCCGGTGATGTGACACTGCATCCACCGGGTGATGCGTACTGTGGCCGGCAGGGGAGACGCGGTTGAGTCACAAGCTCAGATCGGCTTGGGAAACCATGGATCGTTTTCGTCGAGGTAGCCGATGTACTCGTACTGCAGGCCGTTGGCGCTACTTACAGGCGCGAACATCTCGCGCCACTCGTTGATGTAGAATCGGCCACCGTTCCAGCCCTTGACAGCGCGGACCCGGTCGGCGACGGGGCGCGCACGGTCCTTGCCAACATGTTCGCTCAGGAACACCTTTCGCTCCACGTTCGGGCGGGGTTGCGCGGTGTGGTAGATGTCCAGATCCCCGGCCTTGAGAACGTATGGAATTCCTGGGTGGGGTCCGGTCCACGGATCGCGCGGCTTTAGCGACTCGTTCGCCACCCCGCTTAGGATCGTACCCTCGAACTCGAACTCCAAGGCAAGGTCGTAGTCGCCCGCCAGGTAGTAGGTGGCGTTCGGGCCGACCGGTACGATGACCTGACTGTATTCATTGATGTAGAAGGGTCCATTTGGGGCGGCGCCTACGTTGACCTTAACGGCGTTGACCATCTTTACGAGGTCCGGGTGGTCTTCGGTGGTTGCCAGCCACCGCTCCTGGTTGGAACTGTGGTAGGTCAGGGCGACCACCGGTCCGCGCGCTCCAGTCCGGATTGCGTACTTGGCATCTTTGGAGACGTTCTTCGGGCAATTGCCGTGGAACGGCGCGAATGCGATGCTCATGGCGGGGCGTCCTCCTCGGGTACGGCTACGGGGGTGATGCGGGGGCGGTGCGGCGAAACTTCGTACGGGCTGAGCTGCTACGCGGGAAAGGTGAGGTCCCCCGGCAACTCGGTGATGAATCTGGGCTGACCGCCCTCGAACCAGAAGGCGTGCCGTAGTTCGTTGACGAGGATCCGGGTGACGGAACCACCTGCCCGGGACAGTCGCCGGATCTGGGCGGTCAGGTGCTCGGCGGCGGGTCCGTTAGCGAACAGCTCGCCACGGGAAACGCGTTTGGCGATGACGCCGCCGCCGCGTTGCCGGAACCGGAACTCGACCGCCGGCTCGACCGGTCCCGGGTAGACATCCCCTGGTTTCAGCAGGGAAGCGTCCACTTCGGCGTCGTGCTGTAACGGCGTGCGCGGACGGAATGGCGAGGCGAGGATGCCTCCGTAAAGGGTAACCCAGTCGCCGTCATCTCGGGACAGGACCAGAACCGCGCGGGCGTTGCGCGTTACCCGAAACCGGCCCGGCTGGCCCTTGAGCCGGGACACGGCCGCGGGCACACCCTGCGGATTGGTCACGATCCGCCCGTCGGCGTCGCTCACGTTGCCGGCTGAGTCCACTGAATATTCGTCACCTTCGTAACGTCCGGGATAGACGTCGCCGATGTTGAGCTGGCCGAGGTCGATCTCGGTGTCGTCGGGAAATGGCGAGCGTGGGGGACCGGGCAGTTCGACCGGCGAAGTTGGGAAATCCCACCTGAAGTAGCGATTGCGCTCGACCCCGATGAGCTTTCCCCAGTCCTCCCGCTCGTAGATGGTTTCGTCGACCGAATCGCGCACGAACAGGACGCAGACCCGCGACGCCTTCTCGGAGCCGCTGTCGTCGCGGTGTCGTCGCAGCACTCGGCCGATGCTCTGGATTCGCTGGCGAGGTGAACTGGACGAGGCGACGATGATGCCCAGGTCGGCTTCGGGGACGTTGAAGCCCTCGATCAGCGATCGGGCGGAAACGATGACTTTGGCATCGCCTCGCCGGAACAGCTCCAGACTCCGATCGCGCAGTTCGGGTGCAAGTTCGCTGTTCTCCATGACGACCGGTACGCCGGCAGATTCCAGACGGTCAAACAGGGCGGCGACCTCGTCAATGCTCTCGTGGAACAGGACGATCCGAGTGTCCGGCCGCTCCGCCAACGCATTGACCACGAGAGCCTGGGCCACGTCGAGCCGGCTGCCCGTCCGGTAGATGAGCTGCTTGCGGCGGCGGGTTTCGGCGACAAACCGCGCCGCGACCTCTGCGATGCTCCCAGACCGCTTCTGGGAGGCCCGCCGGGCCCACGACAGCAAGCTCTGCCGTTGTGCGGGCGGTGCCGCGACAGACAGCTCACGGCGCGCTTCGTTGATGGAGCGAGTCAGCGCCTGGTACTGCTGGGCCTCGTCCGGGTTCAGCGACAGGCCGAAGTGATGTACCTCGAACGGCGGCAGCACACCGGACTCGATTGCCTGCGCAAACGTCATCTCGTAAACCACGCGGCCGATCTCCCGGTCAGCTGCCGCGTTGTCAACTGCTTCCGGCAGGTCCTGGTTATCGTCGCGTTCGGGCGTGGCGGACAAGCCGAGGCTATGGTGTCGTGGAGTCTCCAGAACCGCCGACATCTCCCGGGCTCGGAGCCGGTGACACTCGTCGGCGATGAACAGCAACCGGTCGCCGACTCCGGACTTGCGCACCATGTCCGGCAACGTCTTGCGTGCCGACGCCAGGACTGCTACCAGCACCCGTCGCTGACCGTCAAACTCGTCGGAGTAGCCGCCGCCCAGCCGGCCGATCGCCGCCGTTGGCAGGTTCGAGCGCTGTGCGAGCACGTCGTACCACTGCTGCATCAGGACGATCGTCGGGACGATGACGACGACTCGAAGGTCCGGTTCCTCTCGCTGGAGTCTTTCCGCTATGGCGAGCGCGAGGATGGTCTTCCCAGCCCCGGTGACAACCTTGACCGTTCCCCGCCGGCCTGCGGTGAACCAAGCATCTACGGCCTCGAGCTGCCAGGGCGCGAGCGTGATCTGCTGGGTCAGATTCCAGTGGTGGGGCAGGTCGGCCACTGGCACAGTGGGCTCTGCCGTCACGTCGGGTTCGGCAACCGGCAGGCGGGCCGTCCAGAAGTCCCGCAGCCGCAGTTGATGCAGCGTGAGCCGCTCCGTGGCGGTGAGTTCACGCATGCAGAACGCCTTGCATCGATAGGGATTGGTTTGTCATGTCGATCTGGTTACTCCCCACAACTGGTCCTCTTCGGGTAGCACCGATAGCGCTTCGGCTGCGACCCGCTGCGCCTCGATGACCGAGCCGTGAAGCCTCGCCATTTCGGACTCCACCCGGTGACCGACGGAGATGATCCAATCACCCCATGCCGGCTCCCCCACGACGGAGCACCGCAGGATCTGGAGAATATCCCACAAGGACGATGAGTCCAGGGCCTGAGAGGGCCAAGCCGCAGCCATCCACAGGTTCCGGTACCGGACAGGTATGCGAGTACCGTCTTATCTGGCGGCATGCCTGGCTCTGCGCACGGCATGCTGCTGCCCGGTAACCGTTGCAGCGGGGAGGATTCTCCATGGCCACCATCGGCGACAACATCGCGCAGGTCAGACGCCGGCAGTCGATCACTCAGGAGCAGCTCGCGGCGGCCGCCGGGGTCAGCACGGAGACGATCCGCAAGCTGGAGACGAATCAGCGCACGACGCCCCGGATCGCGACACTGCATGCGATCGCGCGGGCGTTGGGCGTACCGACGACGACCTTGCTCGGGGATGTGAGCACGGGTGCGGCGCGCCGGGAGCCCGGTCATCGTCCGTTGGCGTTGCTCGATCTGCGTCGGGTGTTGATCCCGGCGCGAGGGCCGGCCGGGTACGTTGCTGACGAGGTGCCGGCGTTGCCGGCGGCGGGCGTGCCGGGTCGGCTGGCCGAGGCGGACCGTGCCTACCACCGGGGCGACTACGCCGCCGCGTTGGCCGTGCTGCCGCCGCTGATCGCCGGAGCCCGACACGCCGCCGAGCACGCCGACGACGCCAACAGGCCGGCCGCCTACCGGACCTTGGCCCGCGCCTACGAGGTGGCCGGCAGCCTGTTGATCCAGGTACGGGCGGTCGACCTCGCCTACCAGGCGGTGACTTCGGCGTTGGACGCTGCCGCGTCCGCCGGGGACGAGCTGCTCAGCGCGGTGACGGTCAAGCGCATGACCTGGCTATTGCTACGCCAGGGCCGGCTGACCGACGCGGAGCGGCTGGCGATCGCCACCGCTGACAGCGTCGAGCCCCGGATCTCCCGGGCCACTCCGGATGAGCTGGCGGTGTGGGGCTGGCTGATGGTGAGTGCAGCCGCCGCTTCCGCCCGGGACAACCGGCCGGACGACGCGGCCGCCCAGCTCGACGTGGCGGCGGCCGCGACGGCCCGGCTGGGCACCCGACCAGTCAGTCCCGACCATCTGCTCGTCGTCGGTGGGATGCGGTCGAGCAGGGTCGACATGACGCGGGTCGAGGCGGCGGTAGTCGCTGGCGAGCCGCGTCGCGCGCTCGATCTGGCGGCCAACGTCCGCCGGGGCGGTGCGCCGATCACCTCCTGGCGGCGGCACCGGCTCGACGTCGCCCGCGCGCACGCCGAGCTGCGGGATTGGTCGGAGGCGACAGCGGTGCTCAGTGAGCTGGCCGCTGACGCTCCAGTGTGGCTGCGGCATCAACGCTACGCCCGCGACACCGTCCGCATGATCACAACCAGTCGGCGGCGGGCGATGGGCCAGGAGCTGGCGAAGCTCGCCGCACTGATGGACGGCCAGGCGGCCTGACCTGCACAACCAGCACCGGAAGTACCGGTTTCGGGGTCTGCCGCACAACGGGCACCACCCTTGCATTCACTCTCGGTGATCAACTCGGCATCCTTCTATGTAGGACGGCGGTGCCGGGTCCCGCACCATCACACACGCGGAACACCGCCCGGCCCGCCGTCCGCTTCATCTGGGCCCGGCGTCGCATCCCGTGATCGCCCTTTCCGTGCGTCGGGCCCGCCTGCGGCGGCGGCTTCGGGGTTGTCGTGGAGAGCCACCTCGGGGTCGCCGCCCTTCCAACTCTCGCCGAGGGGGCATCGTGTTCGGGAAGTGGTTTCAGCGTGCGGACGCGCCGGTGGATGTGGTGTATCCGGTGCCGGGCCGACGGCGTTTCGCCGACTGTACGGTGCCGCCGGTGGATCGGCGGCCGGCGACCCGTACTGATCGGGCGTCGCGGCGGGGTGGTAACGCTGGCCGGCACTACCTGCCGTGACCGGGCCGGAGGCTTCCCGACAGTCGGAGCCACCGCGACCACTCGGGTCGGGTGAGCCGGCGCACGAACCGTGCCGGCCCGCATGGACCTGCACGGTGTGCCCGGACGGCACGCCGTGGCCGTGTTCCCCGGCGCGGGTGCAGTTGACCGAGGCGTACGCCGTTGATCCGATCGGTCTGGCGGCCGACCTGGCGGCGATGCTCCCGCGCGTTGCCGACGAGACCGGCATCGTCGACCCGGCGGAGCTGCACGAACGGTTCGTCTCGTGGACGTTCGTCGGCGCGGCCGCACCGGCACCCGAGGTGAAGCGGCAATGACGGTCGACGGTGGTGCCGTTCGGTTCCGCGCCGACCTGCCGATCGGTCGCCGGGTGGCGCAGTGGCGGGCCCGGCGGCGGATGACCCAGCAGGTGCTCGCCGACCGGATCGGCAAGTCGAAGAGCTGGGTCGACAAGGTCGAACGCGGTGTCCGCAGGCTGGACAGGTTCTCGGTGATCCACCAGATCGCTCAGGTGCTGCGGGGGGGGGGGGGGGGGGGGGGGGGGGGGGGGGGGGGGGGGAACCCTAGGGGGGGGGAGGTGGGGGGGGGAGGTGGTTTTGTGGGGG
>NZ_JBSWXD010000004.1:0-119785 GCF_056160425.1 Micromonospora sp. ABR4_055 | reverse complement strand
TTCGTTCTTTTCCGCCTGGCGTGTGGGCGGGGTTTGGTGCGTAAAACCTCCTGATCCTGCGTCCGCGCCGTTGGCCACCGGTGCGGGCCGAGCCATCGTGGTCACCGCGCCGGTCGACTTCCCCGTCTACGGCCGGTACGCGGTCCACGGTCAACTGGGCACCGGAGTCGGTGGCGATGGCGCGGTGGCGTTCGTCGTCGAGACCGAACGCTATCCGTGGGGCTGGCCGGCGGTCGCGGCGGTACTCGTGGTGGTTTTGCTGCTGCGCCAGGTCATCGGCCTGCGCCGGATCAGCCGGTCGCCGTCGGGCACCGAGCGATAGGCACCCGGCGTCCGGCGTTCAGTGGACAGGGAACGGTCAGCAGCGGTTGATGGTCGAGTTGTTCAGGGCGATGTTGCGGATCACGATGTTCTGCCCGCACGGGTTCTCGTTGATCTGCGAGTTGGTCAGCGTCAGGTTCTGCAGGGTGATGTCGCGCGACACCGGGAACTCGGTGCGCGAGGCGATCCGTACGTCCGAGCCGTTGACCGTACCGGAGACCGCCGCGATGGTCACGTTGTAGCAGTTCTCCAGCAGGATCGAGTTGCTGCCGGTGCCGGAGATGTCGATCCGGTCGATGACCGCACCGCCGGACTCCGACACGCAGAAGATGCCCCGGCCACCGCCCCGGGCGATGACCGTACCGACCCGGATGTTCGTCGGGTAGCTGTCGCCGACCCGGCCGTTGCGGTTGGCCATCCGGAACCCGGCGTACCCGGTGCCGGTGCCGGCGCCCTGCGCGTCGACGGTGCCGACGGTCGCGTTGATGGTGTCGTTGAGTATCAGGCCGGAGTAGCCGGTGTTGCGTGCGGTGACGGTGCCGACCGTCAGTCCGTCGACCCCGTACGTCTCGACCCCGTGGTTGCTGGTGCCCTGCACGTACACGTTGTCGATCCGCACGTTGCGGGAGCGCTGGCTGCGGTCACCGTGGTTGTCGATCCGGATGCCCAGGCCGGCGGTGACCCGGATGTCGATCTGGCCGAGGGTGATGTTGTTGCCGTTGCGGATGAAGATCCCGTACAGCGGATTGCCGGTGATGTTGAGCCGGGTCACCTCGACGTCGGTGACGCCGCGGGCGTACACCACGGCCTGGTCGCCGGAGCCGGAACCGGTCACGTTGACCGTGCCGCAGACCTCCAGGACGGTGTACGACGGCAGCGACAGCCGGGAGCCGGCGCTGATCGACCCGGAGCCGCGGACGACGACCTTCTGCTTGCTGTTGCGCCCGGCCGACAGGCTGTTCACCGCGGCCTGCATGGCCGACAGCATGCTGGAGCCGGTGTAGACGGTGCTGCCGCCGTTGCGCGCCGTCCAGGTCGACCCGTTCTGTACGGCTTCGGCGTTGAACGAGCCGGACCCGCAGCCGCCGGAGCTGTCCAACCGGACCATCTGCCACTGCTGGTTCCAGCCGTTGACGTCCTGGTACTGCGAGATGATTCCGCCGTCCGAGGTGGACCACTGCCACACATCGAGAGCCTTGTTGCTGTGCCGGCTGATGAAGCGGACGTAGCCGCTGTCCGAGTCGGCGAGCCGGAAGTGCTGCCGGGTGCTGCCGTTGTCGTAGTTCTGAATCAGCTGGGCCCCGTCGACCGCGTTCGGCAGCTCCAGGTACTTGCCGCTGTGCCGAGATCTGATCTTGTAGTAGCCGCTGCCGACGTCAACGAACTGCCACTGCTGCGCCGCGCTGTCGTTGCGCGTCCACTGGACGATCGGTGCGCCGTCATGGGTTGCCCCGCCGTAGAGATCGATTGCCTTGCCGCTGTGCCGGCTGAGCATCACGTACCAGGCGCCGGTGTCGACGGTGGCAGCTGCGGCGTACTGCACGCCAACCGCCGCGCCGGTTGCGACCATGGCGGTCGTGGCGAGCGCCACGACGCCGGTACGCCAGCGCCGCCATCTGGTGGCTGTCATGGAACCTCCTGGATTTGTCGGAGACTGCTGCCGGTTAGCGCCCCCACAGTGAGGCGGGAAAGGGCTTTCTCATCGTGACGGCAATGTATCGACCACATTCGATGGAGTCAACCAGGCTGCTGTTCTCTGGAAAAGCTGACGTCGGATGTCAGGTTTTGCTGGCACCGTCAGCGGCATGTCCACACCACTGAACGGCAGGACGGCGCTGGTCGCCGGAGCGACCCGGGGCGCCGGCCGGCGGACCGCGATCGAACTCGGTGCCGCCGGCGCCACCGTCTACGTCACCGGCCGCAGCACCCGACGGCAGCGTTCCGAGATGGACCGTCCGGAGACCATCGAGGAGACCGCCGAGCTCGTCGACGCCGCCGGCGGCACCGGCGTCGCGGTGCCCACCGACCACCTGGACCCGGACCAGGTCCGTGCCCTGGTGCAGCGGATCGACCGCGAACAGGGCCGGCTCGACGTGCTGGTCAACGACATCTGGGGGGCCGACCACCTGACCGACTTCGAGTCGCCGATCTGGGAACAGCCGCTGGACCGCGGCCTACGCACACTGCGGCTCGCCATCGACACCCACCTGATCACCAGCCACTTCGCGCTGCCGCTGCTGATCCGCCAGCCGGGCGGGCTGGTGGTTGAGATGACCGACGGCACCGCCGACTACAACGGCACCCACTACCGCGAGTCGGTCTTCTACGACACGGCCAAGAACGCCGTCATCCGGTTGGCCTTCGCTCAGGCCGAGGAGCTGCGGCCGTACGGTGCGACGGCGGTCGCGCTCAGCCCTGGCTGGATCCGGTCCGAGGCGATGCTGGAGCACTTCGGGGTGACCGAGGCGAACTGGCGCGACGGCACCGCCAAGGACCCGCACTTCGCCATCTCCGAGACACCGGCGCTGGTCGGTCGGGCAGTGGTCGCGCTCGCCGCCGATCCGCAGGTGTCCCGGTTCACCGGGCGGTCACTGTCCAGTGGGCAGCTGGCCCGCGAGTACGGCTTCACCGACGTCGACGGCAGCAGCCCGGACGCGTACCGCTACATCGTCGAGGTCGTCGAGACCGGCCGGCCGGCGGACACCACCGGTTACCGCTGACCGGCGGTCTCGCCGTACAGCGCGGCGAGCCGGCGGGCGGCGTCGCGCATCCGGTCCCGTAGCGGGGGCGGGGCGAGCACCTCCACCTCCGGACCGAGCGCCTGCAGTTGGCTGTACGCCACGTCGGGCGACTCGACCGGCAGCCGGGTGTGCACCCAGCCCTGAGCGTCGGGTGGCCCGGCCGCCTCGTGCGCTGCCTGGGCGGCCGGCGCCTCCACCGCCCAGCGCAGCGCCCGCAGCCCGGCCGGACTCAGCCGTACGGTGACCTCGTCGACCAGCACGCTGCGGACGAAGTCGGCGGTGCCGGCCGCCCACACCGCAGCCAGGTCGAAGCGGTGGTCGCGGTCGAAGACGTTGCCGGTCGGGTCAACCACCGCGATCCGGTCCACCCGGTAGATCCGGTGCCCGTCGTCGACCCGGCCGGGGTCGGGGACCCGGCCGACGTCGTCGACCTGGCCAACCAGGTACCAGGTGCCGTTCTTGAGCACCAGACCGTACGGCTGAACCGTTCTGACCACCTCGGTGCCGCTCCGCCGGTAGTTGAGGCGGACCACCTGGTCCTGCCAGGTGGCGCGGGCCAGGTCGGCCAGCGCAGGCGGCGGATCGGCCTGCCGGAACCAGCCGGGCGCGTCCAGATGGAACCGCTGGCGGGCCCGGCCGGCGGCGTCGCGCAGCCCGACCGGCAGCGCGGCGGTCACCTTGAGCTGGGCTACCCCGAGTACGTCGGCGAGGCCCATCTCATCGGCCGGGCCGGGCAGCCCGGACAGGAACAGCGTCTCCGCCTCGGCCCGGCTCAGACCGGTCAGCCGGGTCCGGTAGCCGTCCACCAGTCGGTACCCGCCGGCCCGGCCCTGGTCGGCGTAGACCGGCACCCCGGCGGCGGACAGCGCCAGCACGTCGCGGTAGATGGTGCGCTCGGAAACCTCCAGCTCGCGGGCCAGTTCCGCAGCAGTCATCGTCTCCCGGGACTGCAGCAACAGGACCAGGGAGATCAGCCGGGCGACCCGCACGGTCAGCGCCCGGCGGGCGAGCGCAGCGGGGATCCGTCGGCCACCCGCAACTGGTACGCCCGGTGCGGTGCCCAGCTGGCGACCAGGCTGAACCGGTCGCCGCGGACGAAGGTCTCCCGCCATTCGACGGGCCGTCCGTCGGTCCGGCCGATCCGTTCGACGGCGAGCAGGCCGCCGCCGCCCAGCCGTCGACGCTGTTCGGCGGTGGGCACGATGGCGTGGATGCGTTCCTCGCCGTCGGTGACCCGGACGCCGTGCCTGGCCAGCTCGCCGTAGATGCCGGTACCGGTCAGGTCGGCGGTGAGCAGCGGCCGGGCCAACTCGGCCAGCAGCCAGACCCGATCGGCGGCCAACGGTTCGTCGTCGGCGAACCGGAGCCGCTCCAGGTGCACGAATCGGGTGTCCGGATCCAGCCCGAGCCGGGCCGCGATGGCGACGTCAACCCGCAGGTCGCGGCCGAGCACCTCGCTGCGCTGGCGCATCCCGCGAGCCTGCACTTCGTCGAAGAGCGAGTAGAGAGCGCCGAGCGGCTGCTCGATCCGCTGCTGGTGGACGGCGGTACGCCGACCCCGGGCCGAGTCCAGCACCCCGGCCTGGCGTAGCCGGCGCAACGCCTCCCGTACCGTGTGCCGGCTGACGCCGTACTCGTCAACCAGTTCGTGCTCGCCGGGGAAGCCGGCGGCGAACCCGCCAGCGGTCAACCGGCGGACCAGGTCGTCGTGCAGCTGTGCCCACAGCGGCATCGGGCTGTCCCGGTCGACCGGCCGGGCCTGGTCGGTCATCAGAGTCCTTCCGCGGAGGAAGTCAACGGCTACCTGATCGCTCGCGTCTGGTGTCCGGTCTTCTGGTGCTGTCCGGTTGTCTGGACAAGGGTACGCCGTAGCAGGTAGGTGTCCATGATCCAGCCCTTGCGGCGGCGGGCCTCGGCGCGGGCGGTGACGATCCGGTCGGCGACCCGGTGCACCGGGCCGGCGATCAGGATCTCGTCCGGGGTGCCGAGGTACGCGCCCCAGTAGATGTCGATGCTGTCGGCGTCGGCGAGTCGGGTGAAGGCGCACTGCGCGTCGAGCATCACCACCAGGTCGTCCACGCCGGTCGGGAAGCCCTCGTCGGCGAGCCGACGGCCGGTGGTGATCTGGACCGGGCAGCCGATCCGGTTCAGCGCGATCCGGTGCCGGGCGGTCAGCGCGGCGACGCTGCTGATGCCCGGGATCACCTGGTGGTCGAACTCGACGACGTCGCGTTCCCGCAGATCGTCGAGGATGGCGAGGGTGCTGTCGTACAGCGCGGGGTCGCCCCAGACCAGGAAGGCGCCGCAGTCGCCGTCGGGTAGTTCGTCGCGAATCAGCTGGGCGTACCGGTCGGCGCGGCGTCGGCGCCAGTCCTCGACCGCGGCCCGGTAGTCCGTCGCGGTCCGGTCCCGCTCCGGGTCGGCGATCTCGACCGCCCGGTACGCCCCGGTGGTGTGCCGGCGCAGGATCTCCTGCCGCAACGCGGCCAGGTCCTGCTTGACCGCGCCCTTGTCGAGCAGGAAGAACACGTCGACCCGACGCAGCGCCTCGATCGCCTGCACGGTCAGGTGGTCGGGATCGCCGGCCCCGATTCCGATGATCAGTATCTCTCGCACCAGGGGGAGTGTGCCGTACCTCGACCGGGCAGCGACAGTCGCGGACTACAGCGAATCCGCCCGATTTTAACTATTTATCACATTTCTTCTGTATTTATCATTAATCATCACTGCATATGGTCGAAAATGTATTTCTATGCTTCGATGGGTCGGAGGCGCGCCGTCCCCCGGTCGGTGCAGAGCATTGAGGAGGAACAGTCATGCCACAGCGTGGTTCCGGTCGACCAGCGACCCGATTCCGGGCCAGCGCCGTGCGGCAACGCGGCATTCCCGGGATCGCCACCGCTGCGGTCGGCACCGGACCGTTGGCCATCCTGTCCGACCAGGACAGACAGTTGTTCCGTCGGTTCGGCTACGGTCCGGCTGAGCCGATCGTCTCCACCCACATCCAGCACGCGATCGAACAGTGGGCCGTCCTCACCCCCGACACGGTCGCCGTCGAGCACCTCGACGAGCGCATCACCTACCGACAGCTGGACCGGCAGGCGGACCGTCTCGCCGCCCGGCTGATCGCCCACGGGGTAGGTCCGGGTGACCGGGTCGGCGTGTTCACGCGCCGGTCGATCCCCATGGTGGTCGGCATCCTCGCCACCCTGAAGGCCGGCGCGGCGTACGTGCCCCAGCACGCCGGGGTGGCCACCGAGGCCCACCTGCGGCACGTCACCGACACCGCCGGCATCCGGATCGTGCTGACCACCACCGAGACGGCGGGTCAGCTGCCGCACCTGCCGGGCCGGATGCTGATCGCCGTCGACGAGCTGCTCACCCAGCCGCTGGCGGACTCGGCGTACCCGGTCGTCCCGACCGGTCCGACCAGCCCGGACGACGGCTGCTACGTGCTGTTCACCTCCGGCACCACCGGCCGACCCAATGGGGTCACCGTCACCCATCGAAACGTGTGCAACCTGCTCCTGACCGCCCCCGGCGACCTGGGCATCCAGCCGGGGTGGCGGGTCGGGCAGATTCTCAGCATCGCCTTCGACATGGCCGCCTGGGAGATCCTCGGTTGCCTCAGCCACGGCGGAACCCTGGTCGTCCGGGGGAGCGACATCGCGGCGACGGTCGAGACGGTGGACGTGGTGATCGCCACCCCGAGCGTGCTGGGCGCCGTCGACCCGGACCGGTGCCCACGGGTCAAGGTGGTCGCCGTGGCCGGTGAACCGTGTCCACGGGAGCTGGCCGACCGGTGGGCCCGACAGGCGGTCTTCTACAACGGCTGCGGACCGACCGAGACCACCATCGTCAACACCATGCACCGGCACGACCCCGCCTCCGAACAGCTCACCATCGGCCGGCCGACCCCGAACAACACGGTGTACGTGCTGGACGCCGACCGCCGGCCCTGCGCGATCGGCGAGGTGGGGGAGATGTGGGCGGGTGGTGACTGCGTGTCGGTCGGCTACCTCGGCGATCCCGAGCTCACCGGGCAGCGGTACGTCCCGGATCCGTTCCTCGGCGGTGGACGGATGATGTTCCGTACTCGGGATCTCGGACGCTGGACCCCCGACGGTGAGTTGGAGCACCTTGGCCGCACCGACGACCAGGTCAAGGTCCGTGGGTTCCGGGTCGAGCTGGATTCGGTCTCCGCCGTCCTGGAAGCGGTGCCGGGTTGCCGTCGGGCGGCGACGATCAAGGTCGACGACCGTACGCTCGTGTCGTTCGTCGCCCCGGCGACCGTTGACCCGACGGCGGCGCGGGCCGCGGTCGCCCGGACTCTGCCGTACTACTGCGTGCCCGAGCGGGTGCACGCCCTCGAGTCGCTACCGGTGACCGATCGGGGCAAGATCGACAAGGGGGCGCTGCGCCGGTCGCTGGACCGCCCGGCCCCGCCCAGCAACCCGGCCCCGCCCAGCAATCCGGCCCCGCCCAGCCATCCGGCTCGGTCCGACCTGCCGGCTCCGCTGCCGTGGCAGCGCCGGATCCTCAGCCATCCCCGGCTGATGCCGTACCACCGGCTGGCCGCGCTGGTCCTGGCCGGCAACGCCGCACTGCTGTACTACGCGCTGACCACCGGCGGCTGGTGGCAGGCGACCGACGGCGGCCTGGCGAACCTGTCGTACGCCGCCCTGGCCAACGTCGCCCTGGCGGTGCTGATCCGCCAGCAGTACATGATCAACCTGCTGTTCTGGCTGGCCACCCGGGCGCCGACCCGGTGGCCGCTGCGGGTGCGCTGGGGGTTGGGCAAGGTCTACCACTTCGGTGGGCTGCACGTCGGTGGCGCACTCGCCGGCACCGCCTGGTTCGCCGGGTACGTCGCCGAACTCACCCGGCAGGCGTTGGCCGGCCGGGCCGTCACCGCCGTACTGGTGCTGTCCTACCTGTTGGTCGCGCTGCTGCTGGCGATGGTGACGACCGCGCTGCCGCCGGTTCGTGGCCGCTGGCACGACCTGTTCGAGCGGGTCCACCGGTTCGGCGGGTGGGCCGCGTTGATCCTCCTGTGGGCCCAGACGGTGCTGGTGGTCGACGGTGCCCGCGACGGGAGGCCGTTGGCCGCCGCGCTGCTCGGCTCGCCGGCGCTGTGGACCCTGGCACTGCTCACCGTCAGCGTCGCCCTGCCGTGGCTGCGGCTGCGCCGGGTGCCGGTGCAGGTGGACCGGCCGTCGAGCCACGTGGCCATGCTGACGTTCGGTCACACCACCCCGTTCGCCGGATCGTCCACCGCGATCAGCCGTCGTCCGCTGCTCGAATGGCACTCGTTCGCCAACGTGCCGGCGCCCGGTGAGCGCGGCTTCCGGCTGACGGTGTCCCGCGCCGGCGACTGGACCGGCTCCCTTATCGACGACCTGCCGAACCGGATCTGGGTCAAGGGCATCACCACCGCCGGCGTGGCCAACATCGAAACGCTGTTCACCCGGGTGGTGTACGTCGCCACCGGCAGCGGCATCGGGCCGGTGCTGCCGCATCTGCTGGCCGGCAAGGTGCCGGCCCACCTGGTCTGGTCCACCCGCAGCCCGCGGACGACCTACGGCGACCAGCTGGTCGACGAGATCCTGCGGGTGCAGCCCGACGCCACGATCTGGGACACCGCGCAGCGTGGCAAGCCGGACATGGTGGCCCTGGCCTACCAGGCATGGCAGGCCACCGGCGCCGAAGCGGTGATCTGCATCGCCAACCAGAAGCTCACCCGGCAGGTGGTCCACGGGCTGGAACGCCGGGGGATCCCCGCCTACGGCGCGATCTGGGACTCGTGAAACCGGACTGGGCCGACTGAAAACGGACCATCCGACCGACGACCCTGCGAATCCGACTGGAGGAACCGACATGCATCTGACGACCGAGCGGGACGGTGCCGTGGTCACCGTACGGCTGCACCGGCCCGCGGCCCGCAACGCACTCACCACCGCGCTCTGCGACGAACTTCTCGCGACCCTGCGACCACTGGACCGGGACCCGGACATCGGCTGTTTCGTGATTACCGGGTCGGACGGCTTTTTCTCCGCCGGCGCCGACATTCGAGAGATGGCGGCGATGAGCCCGGTGCAGGCGATGACGGCCGATCTCTTCGCCGGCTGGGAGGAGTTCGCCGCGTTCCGGACACCGAAGATCGCCGCGGTCGCCGGCTACGCGCTCGGCGGTGGCTGCGAACTGGCCATGATGTGCGACCTGGTGTTCGCCGCCGAGGACGCCCGGTTCGGTCAGCCCGAGATCACCCTCGGGGTGATCCCCGGGATCGGCGGCACCCAGCGGCTGACCCGGCTGGTCGGCACGGCGAAGGCGATGGATCTGATCCTCACCGGGCGGATGATGCCGGCCCGGGAGGCGGAGCAGTGCGGCCTGGTGTCCCGGATCGTGCCCGCCGACCAACTGCTCGTCGAGGCCCGGTCGGCGGCGGCGGTGATCGCCGGGCACAGCCGGCTCGCGGTCACCGCCGCCCGCGAGGCGGTCCAGCGGGCGCAGGAGGTCGGACTGCGTGAGGGGCTACTGTTCGAACGGAGGGTCTTTCACGGATTGTTCGCCACCGCCGACCGAGCGGAGGGGATGTCCGCGTTCCTGGAAAAACGGCCGGCACGGTTCACCGGCAGCTGAGCCGACCGAGCTTCACCGGCCGGACGGGCTGTCACCGGCCGGCCGGCTGCGGCGGACGGATCCGGCGGGATTTGATAGTTATTGTGCGTACGGATGAGGCGCGGGCTGGCTGAACCGGCAAGGATCGGCATATGAAGGTTCTCTTCCTGGGTGGCCCGTGGCATGACCAACGTCGCGAGGTGACGCCCCGCCGCCTCGCCGCTGCCGCGGACACCTTGCCAACGCAGTACACGGTGCCGCTCCGACCCGGGGTCAAGCCCGTCACCTACACCCGCCGTTACGCCCGCAGCCAGGGCGAGCGGCTGCCGGTCTACGTCGCCCCCGACTATTCCGGCCCGGCCCGCGCCTGACAACCGCGGCGCCGACGCCTGAGCCGGCCGCCGTCACCGGTCGAGCCCCCGCAGCCGGTCGGCCAGCTCTCGCTCGAAGAAGTCCAGGAAACCGTCCGGGTCGGGCCCGGCGTTCTGCAGCACGATGTGGTCGAAACCGGCATCGACGTACGGTTTGACCGCCTCGAGGTGCACCGCCGGGTCCGGCCCTACGCTGAAGTGTGCGGCGATGTCGTCGGCGTCGACCATCGCCGAGGCCGCCTCGAAGTTCACCGGGTTGGGCAACTCGCTCATCACCTTCCAGCCGGTCAGCGCCCAACGGCTGGACTCCCAGGCCGCCTTGACCGCCTGCTCCTCGTCCACCGCCCAGGCCATCGGCACCTCGGCGTAGCGCGGCCCGGCGCCGCCGGACCGCCGGTAGTGCTCGACGATCGAGCCCTTCGGCTCGGTGGCGAACAGTCCGTCGCCGAGCTCGGCGGCCAGCCGGGCGGACTCCGAGCCGCTGGCGGCCACCGCGATCACCGGCGGGGTCGGCGGCAGGTCGAACACTCGCGCGTCGTCGAGCTGCAGGTGCTTCCCCTGGTACGAGTGGTAGCCGCCGGACCAGAGCAGTCGGATGATCTCCAGCGCCTCGCGGAGCCGCTCGTGCCGCCCGTGCACACTCGGGAACGGTTCCCCGGTGACGTGCTCGTTGAGCCGTTCGCCGGCACCCACGCCGAGGGTGAACCGGCCGTCGGACAGCAGCGCCACGGTCGCCGCGGCTTGGGCGACGATCGCCGGGTGGTAACGCAGGCTCGGGCAGGTCACGCCGGTGGCCAGCCCGATCCGTTCGGTACGGGCGGCGATCGCACCGAGCACACTCCAGGTGAACGGCGAATGGCCCTGGGAGTCCAGCCACGGGTGGAAGTGGTCGCTCATCTCGACGAAGTCGAACCCGGCCTGCTCGGCCCGGACAGCCTGAGCGATCAGGTCGGCCGGTCCGAACGCCTCGGTGGCCAGCTTGTAGCCGATCCGCATGTCGCCTCCCCGGTGGTCGTCCGCGTCACGTCCAGTTGTCCGTGGCGCCGTCCAGGGTTGCCCTACCCCTGCCCGACGGATCTATTCGCGTTCACGGTCGATCCGCAGTTTCCATCCAAGCTGCAGTAGACCGATGGTCCGTGCACGTTGGGAGTGAGCACCGACAGCACCAGGAAGCCGGCGACGTCCGGCAGGCTGCGCGGCCGACGCCGGCAGGCCGCGCAGTACGGCGGCTGTCACCGGGATGCGGGCCAGTGCCCACCCTTCAGCACGGGGGTGGGGGCGCGCGTGGGGAGGCAGTCGATGCCTGAGGCTGAGCAGTGGCGGGCCGGACCGGTCTACCCCAAGATGTCGTTGCGCCTGCGGACCAGGTTTGCCACCGCGATGACGCGTGGGCGGCGGCCGCCCGCGACGTCGAAGCCAAGGCCATGGCGAAAGATCTCTGGAATCCAGTAGTGGTCCGCCTCGCGGAAGACCACGCCGTTTGCGTCGAGTAGTTGTGCCTGCTCTGCGGTGAGACCGACAGATTCCAGGGTGAAGGGGAGCTTGCGGCGATCGGCGTCGAGCGACCTGAGACGGTCCAAAAGTGCACCGACCGGCCTGTTTTCGAGACTGATGGCTTCGATCTTCTGGCTACTGCATCGAGGTAGTGCGCTACGCATCGCGACCGGTGTCAGTATTCGATCCGACCATCGGTCGGTGCCCGTCGATGCGGTGGCCGCCTCGGATAGGAAGGAGACGATGTCGCGGGCCTGGATCTGTTGGCGGAAGTCAGAAAGTGCCGCGAAGAACCACACATCTGATCGAGCTTCCTTTGATTTCGGAGTCCCCATCTTGTCGCCCCATACAGTGCTCATCTGGTCGGAGAGTTGATCGGCGGTGGCGGTGCGGACGCTGTCTGCGGATGCGGTGAGCGCGCCGGCCCTCTGACATACCCATGCCGCCAGTCTGAGCGCCTCCTCTCTGTTCCAGCGCAGTGCATACTTCTCATATCTTTTCTCGAACTGTGCCACGTTCTGGTGGATGGCCTTTTGTACGAGGTCCCGTCGGACGAAGGTCACCATTCCCAGTGGGCGTCCCCGCAAGGTGCGGAGCCACTCCGGACAGTCGACTAGCAGGGCGCGCAGGGCTCGCTGTTGACGGCTGTCCTCGACGAACTCCGGGAACAGGTCCTCAAGCCCGTCGATGACGAAGATTACTGAATTGGAGCGGGCAAAGGAGGCCAATGATTCCTCGACCTGTTCGGGGGTGGTGTCCAGGCCGATTGCGCGGGCAAAGCAGGTGAGCCATACTCGCCGCCAACCTCCCGATGTCAGCTCGCCGGACAGGGCGTCCTCGACGTTTTCGCGGACCGCCTGCGATCCGGCCGCTACGCCGCCGGTAAGCCTGTTGGCTTCCGCGATGCGTCTCTCGTTGATCGCTGTGGCCGATTGATCGCCCAAATTTGTTGACGCCAGGACAGGGATTGTTGGGATTCGCAGGGTCGCATCGTCGACTCCGGCTGCAGCCGCAAAATCAGCCCATGTCGTCCTCCGGCACAGCTGGAGGTACGTGAAGGTCTTCCCGGCACCTTTTCCGCCGACGACGATTTCGATTGGTGGCTCGGTCCGGTGTGCTTCGGCGAGGTTGCGTAGTGCGTCGGTGACTAGGAAGTCAACCTCTGGAGAAGTCTCTGCGAAGACCAAGTTTCCCGCGACCGCCGCGAGTCTCGACCTGATCGCGTCGAGATCGGCGGGCTCAGGTTCTGCTGGCACAGGCGCACCGGGGTTCAAGCGGGGCAACGAATCGATCAATGGGGTCAGCGGCTGTGCGAGTCTGGCGCGTTCGGCCAGTCCGGTGACGGCTTCCCACGAGGCTGGAAGATTTAGCAGTATCGGATTGAACTCGCTTGTCATTGAAGGAATCGCTATGTCGGCGTCAACCGTGGAAGCTGCTTGGCTCGTTGACGATACGGCGTAGGCGGCGCGCCGCAGGTCGGCGGCTACCTCTGCCAGCCGATCGCCATGGTCCTGCCCGCTGAACTGCGTGAGTAGAAGTGCGCAGTCGGGGTCGTTCTCCATGCGGGCAGGTGCGCGTTGCGCCAGCTCGGCGAGAACTCGTTCGGTACCCTTGACCGACTGGTCGCTGATGGTCGTGACGAACACCCTGAATACCCGCGGATCCAGTAGGAGGGGTGCGCTCAGTTCGCTCACGCCGGCTCTCAGATCGACCATGATGACGTCGGCACCGAGCGCGTGGCCGAGTCGAGCAAGTGCATTCGAAAGAACGTAAGGACTGCGATCGGGGGTCAACAGGTCGACCGGCTCAATCTGCGGTGGTGATATCCGGCTGTGATCTCGGCGGGCCGGCATCACCACCACGCCGTCGATTTCCTGGTTCACCAAGAACTTCCGGCCGAGGCTGATTGCCTCCGTGAATGATGAATCAACCGAACCTTGCACGAGGGCGAGGAAATCTTCGTAGGCAAAGTCGATGCGAATCGACTCGGCAATCATCCAGGTTATACCCGGTGCTTCGAGATCGGCATCAATCAGCAGTACCCGTTGCCCGCTTGAGGCAAGTTTCTGAGCCGCCGCCACACAGTGCAAAGTTCGACCGACGCCGCCCTTGAATGAATGAAAGGCCACGATCGGGATGTCGTGCGGCAATGGCGTTGTCGGAACGGGCAGCGGGTTCGCCAGCTCCGCGACCACCCGCCGATCCGTCCAGCGCGGACGCCGATCGCCAGGCGCGGGCGGGTCGTCCTGATCGATACTCACCGCGAGCGGTCGCTCCTCGCCAGCGTCATCGAGTAGCAGGCACCCGCGAGCGGGTTCGACGGTAAGTGGTCCGAGCACTTCGCGCAGCCAATGCCAGACATCGTCGGGCGGCGTCAGCGGGGCGACGGAGACCCGCACTCCGTCCCAGTAGGCGTCGATCTCCCGCAGCCATCCCGGCCACCGGCCTTGTCGGGCCAGCGCGGCGAAGTACAGGTTGACATCGAGCCAGGTGAACAGGTGGTCAGGATGCGAGGGACCAGAAACGTCCAAACGCTCGTTCACCGGCCCAGCTCCTTCCGACACCACTGGCCAAGGGATACCAAGCCTGCCACACAGCTCCGCTCGCCACCGGCATCCAGGCCCGCGCCGTATCGCCATGCCTCATGCAGCTGTGCTACCGCAACGGGCGGGGCGGGCGCGTTCGCTACGGCGACGCGCTTGCAGTCCACGAGCCGCTGGTACGCGGCTGGCGTGAGCCGGAGCTCTTTGGCGAGCCGCCGCAGGTCATGGCTGAGCAGGTCCGAGGGCAACTGATCGGTCCGCTGTAGGTTCCTCCGCCGCAGCGCTGCGGCCTTGAGTCCACATTCCACGGCATAGAACTGGAGCAGATTCGAGACCTGGCCGGCGGTGACCTCTGCGGACTCGAGCAGCCGAACGAAGCTCTTCACAAGATCACGATGGGTGACATGAAGGGGCACCGAGTGATACTACTGATCCCCGAGGCGCTTGCCGGCCGACGGTTCGCCGTGACGGTTCCTAGGGCGGTCGGGAGCGGGCCGCACGGGTAATAGTTGATCATTCCCAGTCCGGGTCGCGGCGCAGCAGCAGGGCGCTGTTGAAGCCGTCGAAGCCACGGGCGGCGACCAGCGCGGCGTGCCCCGCGCACTCCCGTGGCGTACGGACGAAGTCGAGGTCGCAGCCGGGTGCCGGGCGGCGCGGTGCGGCGGTCGGCGGCAGCAGCCGGTGCCGCAGCGCCAACAGCGCCGTCGCCACATCCAGCGCCGCACTGCCCTGGTGTGCCCGCCCGGTCAACGGCTTCGGCGTGGTCACCGGCGGCGCCGCCGGGCCGAAGACCGCCCGCACCGCCCGCGCCTCGGCCCAATCGAAACGCGGTACGCCGAGCGCGTCCGGCAGGCAGACGTCCACCTGCGCCGGAGCCACCCCGGCGGTCGCCAGCGCCCGGCGCATCGCCCGGGCGTACTGGTCGGCGTCCCCGCCGGTGTGCCGGTCGGTGTGCCGGGCGTCGTGGCTGGCACCCCAGCCGGCGACCTCGCCGTAGATCACCGGGGCGCCCCGGGCCAACGCGTGCCCCAGCTCCTCGACGACCAGCACCGCGCCGCCCTCACCCGGCAGGTAGCCGGCGGCGTCGACGTCGAACGGCAGGTACGCCGACTCCGGGTCGGTGCCGGTGCTGAGCAGCCCGCTCCGCAGCTGGCAGGCCAGCGCGTACGGGCTCAGCGCGCATTCGGTGGCACCGGCCAGCACCACGTCGGCGCCCCGGCGGATGGTCCGGGCGGCGTGCGCCAGGCTGTCCAGCCCACCGGCCGCCTCGGCGACCAGCACCCCGCAGGCGCCCTTGAACTGGTGGGCGATGGAGAGCTGGCCGACACTGGCGGCGTAGAACCAGGCAATCGACTGGTACGCCCCGACGGTACGGCCGGGCCGGCTCCACAGCCGCTGCAGCTCCCGCTGGCCGAACAGGTTGCCCCCGGACGAGCTGGCCAGCGCCACCGCGTACCGGTCGGGGTCGTCGGCGGTGTCCGGCAGCCCGGCGTCAGCCAGCGCCAGCCGGGTGCCGGCGAAACCGAGATGGGTCCACCGGTCGGTCTGCACCGCCCGCCGGTTGTCGGTCCACTGTAGCGCGTCGAAGTCGGCCACCTCGCCGGCCAGGGTGACCGGGTACGGCGCCGGGTCGAACAGGGTGATCCGCCCGGTGCGGACCTGCCCGGCCAGGGTCGCCTTCCAGTGCGCGTCGGCACCCAGCCCGGTCGGCGCCACCACGCCGATCCCGGTGACCACCGCCCGCCGCCCGGGCACCGCGGCCCGCTGACCGGGCAGCGCGGCCGGGGGGCCGTCGGCGCTCACCGTACTGTCCTGTCCGGTCGGGCGAAGACCATCGCCGACTGGAATCCGCCGAATCCGCTGCCGACCGACAACGCGACGTCGACCGGTAGCTCACGGGCGGTGTTCGGGACGTAGTCCAGGTCGCATTCCGGGTCGCGGGTGCGCCAGTTCGCGGTCGGCGGGACCACCCCGTGTGCCATGGCCAGCGCGCAGGCCGCCATCTCGATCGAGCCGATCGCGCCGAGCGAATGCCCGATCATCGACTTGATCGAACTGACCGGCACCCGGTACGCCGCGTCCCCGAGCGCCCGTTTGAACGCGGCTGTCTCGTGCCGGTCGTTCTGCCGGGTGCCGGAGCCGTGTGCGCTGACGTACGACACGTCGTCCGGGTTGAGCCGGGCCTGGTTCATTGCGTCCACGATGGCCAGCGCCATCTCCGCGCCGTCCGGGCGCAGCCCGGTCATGTGGTAGCCGTTGCTGCGGGTGGCGTATCCGCCGATCTCGCAGTAGATCCGCGCGCCGCGCCGCCGCGCGTGGTCCAGCTCCTCCAGCATCAGCACGGCGGCCCCTTCGGCGAGTACGAATCCGTGCCGGTCGTTGTCGAACGGCCGGCTGGCGTGCGCCGGGTCGTCGTTGTCCGGGCTGGTCGCCCCGATCGCGTCGAACGACGCGACGGTGACCGGGGAGATCGGCGAGTCGGCGGCGCCGGCGAGCATCACGTCCGCGTCCCCGTCGACGATCAACTGGTGGGCGTAGCCGATCGCGTCGATGCCGGAGGTGCAGCCGGTGGAGATCACCTGCGCCGGCCCGTGCAGCCCGTGCCGGCAGGCCACGTCGGCGGCCAGGCTGCTGGGCACCAGCGCCTGATAGAGGTACGGCATGGTGCAGTCCGGGTCGACCAGCCAGTGGCTGCCCGCGTCACTGGCCACCACGTACTCCTGTTCCAATGCCACAGTGCCGCCGACCGCCGAGCCGAGCGCCACCCCGGCCCGCTGCCGGCCGGCGTCGTCGAGGCTCAGCCCGGCGTCGGCGACCGCCTCGATCGAGCAGGCGAGGGCGAACTGGACGTACCGGTCGGCCCGTCGCCGCTCGCGCGGGCCGAGCCCGGCGTCCGCCGGGTCGAAGTCGCATTCGGCGGCGATCTGGGACCGGAACGGGGACGGGTCGAAGACGGTGATCCGGCGGGTCGCGGTACGCCCGGCGGTGATCGTCGCCCAGAACGCCTCCCGGGTGGTGCCGCCGGGGGCGACCACCCCGACCCCGGTGACGACGGTACGCCGGGGCGACCCGGCCGCGGTCACGGCCGGTGTCCGTTGGGTGTGGTGGTCCGGGTGCGCGGCACCGGCCGGCGGCCGGGCCTGGCACCGTTCGGACCCGGGCCGGCGGCGGCGTCCGGACCGGGACCGAGCACCGCCGGTCCTTCGGTGTCGACGTGGCCGAGTTCGGGGCGCGGCGCCAGCGGGCTGAGGTGGAAGACCACTTCGGCCGGTGCCTTGCTGACGTTGCGCAGCCGGTGCCGGGTGTTCATCGGCACGAACAGCCCTTCGGCGCGGTGCACCGCCACCGGCAGGTCGTCCAGGTCGACGACGATCTCACCGCGCGCGACGTAGAGGAATTCCTCGCTGTAGGGGTGGTAGTGCTCGGCGATGCGTTCGCCGGGGCGCAGCACCGCCAGGCCGAGGAAGCCGGAGGTGCTGCCGACCGTGCGTGGGCCGAGCAGGACCCGGAGTTCGCCGCCGCGTCGCCGGTCGGCGGCGAGGTCGCGGGCGGCGACGAGCCGTGGATCGTTCATGGGGTGCCTCCGACGGGGTCTGCGGTGCGGGCCAGGGTTTCGATCCGGTCGCGGATGATGTCCAGCTGGATCCGGCTGTTGGTGTTGATCCGTTCGGTCATGCCGGCGTTGTCGAGCGGCGCGGCCGGTCGCATTGCGAAGTCCTGCACCCAGGTCATCCGGGTGCCGCCCAGGACCTCGGCGTAGTCCCAGCGAATCCGCATGTACTCGAACGGTCCGGTCTCCACCCGGTGGGCCAGCACCCGGCGGCGGCTCCGGTCGGCGGTGCGTTCGCTGACCCAGCTCCAGACCGTTCCGTTCTCGTCCGGGTGCATGGTCAGCCGGAACCGCACGGTGTCCCCGTGCCGGTGCACGATCTGCACCGACGCGTACTCGGTGAACAGGTCGGGCCACCGGTCGACGTCGTTGGTGACCGCCCAGACGAGGTCCAACGGGGCGGCGATCACCACGCTGTTCTCGGTGTGTCCGGGGGGCTGTCCGGTGGCGTCCGCCGCGGCCGTTGTGGCCGGGCCGGTGTCCAAGGCAGCTCCGGCGTCGTCGTCGCCGGTGAGTTCGCTGGCAACCAGCTCGGCGATCTCGACGATGGTCAGGTCCGCGCTGTCCGGCGGGATCCGCACCTGGTACCGGTCGGCCACCACGGCCTGAAGTTCCAGCAACGCCAGCGAGTCCAGGCCGAGTTCGGCCAGGGATGATGCCGGGGCGTCGGCGGCACCGGACGGGTCGAGCCCGCAGTTGCGTACCAGGATCGCGGTGATGTCCGCGGCGGTGACCTTCTGCTGATCATCGGTGATACTCATCCGCTCCTCCTCGGGCGTGTGTGGTCAGGCCGTACGGATCTGCGACGGCTCGTCGAGCAGCCGGCCGACCAGGCCGGTCGAGAGCCGTCCTTTGCGGAACATGGCGTCGTCCAGCACCCGGCGCAGGAACGGGATGGTGGTGTGGACGCCGGGCCCGCGTACCTCGAACTCGCTCAGCGCGCGTTCCATCCGGTTGAGCGCCAGTTCCCGGTCCGGTGCCCAGACCACCACCTTGGCCAGCAGCGGGTCGTAGTGCGGTCCGACGACGTACCCGGTGTGACCGTGGGTGTCGACCCGGGTGAACGGGCCGCCGGGGATCTCGAAGCGGTCCAGCCGGCCGGGGGTCGGGGTGAACCCGCGCTGCGGGTCCTCGGCGTTGACCCGGCATTCGACCGCGACGCCCCGGGGCCGGATGTCCGGCTGGCGCAGCCGCAGCGGCGTACCGCAGGCGATGTGGATCTGTTCCTGCACCAGGTCCACCCCGGTGATCATTTCGGTGACCGGGTGCTCCACCTGGATCCGGCAGTTCATCTCGATGAAGTGGAACTGGTCGTGCTCGTCGACCAGGAACTCGAAGGTGCCGGCGCCGACGTAGCCGACCGCGAGCGCGCCGCGCAGCGCCGCTGCGGCCATCTCGTCGAGCATTGCTGCCGGCAGCGTCGGTGCCGGACCCTCCTCGATCAGCTTCTGATGCCGCCGCTGCACCGAGCAGTCCCGGGTGCCCAGGTGCACCCCGTTGCCGTGGCCGTCGCAGAGCACCTGCACCTCGACGTGCCGGGCCTGGGTGAGGAACCGTTCCAGGTAGACCCGGTCGTCGCCGAAGACCGCCCGGGCGGTCTGCCGGGTCCGGTGGTACGCCGGTGCCAGGTCCGCTTCGTCGGTGACCACTGTCATTCCCCGCCCACCGCCGCCGGCCGCCGCCTTGATGATGACCGGATAGCCGGTTTCGGCGGCGACTGCGGCGGCGTGGGCACTGCTGGGCACCGGCTCCCGGCTGCCCGGCGGCAGCGGCAGGCCGGCCGCCCCGAACACGTCCCGGGCCTTGGCTTTGTCCCCGAGGGCCTGCATGACCTGCGGCGGCGGCCCGATGAAGACCAGGCTGTTCTCCGCGCAGATTTCGGCGAAGTCGACGTCCTCGGAGAGGAAGCCGTATCCGGGGTGGACGGCCTGGGCACCGGTGCGCCGGGCCGCTTCGACGATCGCCGCCGCGTTGAGGTAGCTGGCCCGGCTCGGCGGCGGGCCGATCTGTACCGCCTCGTCGGCGAACCGGACCACCGCCGAGTCGCGGTCTGCGGTGGAGTGCACCGCGACGGTCCGTACGCCAAGTTCCCGGCAGGCCCGGGCGACCCGCAGCGCGATCTCTCCCCGGTTGGCGATCAGGATCTTCTCGAACACGGTCACCGCCTCCTCAGCCCGGTGCCACGGTGATCAGCGGCTGGTCGAACTCGACCGGATCGCCGTCGCCGGCCAGGATCTCCACGACCACACCTGGCCGGTCGGTGGTGATCTCGTTCATCAGCTTCATCGCCTCGACGATCCCGATCACCTGACCCGGCTCGATCGAGTCGCCGACCTCGACGAACGGCGTTCCGCCGGGCTCCGCGGCCCGGTAGAACGTACCGACGATCGGTGATCCGATCCGGTGCCCGGCCGCTGGCGCGACCTGGTCCGCCGCCGGTGCGGTCGGTCCGGTCGCCGACGCGTCGGCCGGGGGCGACGGCGTGGCCGCGACCGACGTCGTCCGGTCGTGCCACTCGATCTCGATCACCGTGTCGCCGTGCCGGACCTGGACCCGGCGCAGCGGACCGGTGAGTTCACCGACCAGCGTCCGGGTCTGCTCGGCGAGCCGGCGCAGCTGGCCGGCCGGCTCCGGCCCGGCCGGTGTTCCGTTGGCGGCGGCAGTGGTCATCGCGGCATCACCTGGATCGTCCGGTCGGTGTCGGGCTGCGGTACGGCGGCATCGACGGTGCCTGCCCCGTACCGGCGGAACCGGCGGGAACGTCGACGCAGCAGGTCGGTGGTGGGCACGGCGAGCAGGTCGGACAGCGCGGCGGTCAGCGCCGCCCGTACCCGGTCGGCGGCGCCGGCCGGATCCCGCTGCGCGCCGCCCGGTGGTTCGCCGACGATGCCGTCGGCGACGCCGAGGCGTACCAGGTCGGGCGCGGTGAGCTGGAGCGCGGCGGCGGCCCGGGGTGCGGCGGCCCGGTCATGGAACAGGATCGCGGCGCAACCCTCGGGACTGATCACCGAGTAGACGGCGTTCTGCAGCATCAGCACCCGGTCGGCGACGGCCAGCGCGAGCGCTCCGCCGCTGCCGCCCTCGCCGGTGACGACGGCGACCACCGGGGTGGGCAGCCGGGCCAGGGTGCGCAGGCAGGTGGCGATCGCGGCGGCCTGGCCCTGTTCCTCCGCGTCGACCCCCGGATGTGCGCCCGGGGTGTCGATCAGGGTGACCACCGGTAGTCCGAGCCGGGCGGCGAGCCCCATCACCCGCAACGCCTTGCGGTAGCCGGCCGGGCTGGCCATGCCGAAGTTGCGGGCCAGCATCTCCCGGGGGTCGTGGCCCTTCTGCTGCCCGATGACGGCGACCGGCTGGTCACCGAGCCGGGCCAGTCCGGCGACGATCGCCGGGCAGTCCGCACCGAGCCGGTCGCCGTGCAACTCGACGAAGCCGTCGAACGCCGTCCGCAGATAGTCCAGAGTGGTCGGCCGGGCCAGGTCCCGGGCGGTACGCACCGACTGCCAGGCGGTCGGCGTCGCGTCGGCCCGGTGCGTCGGCCTGGGGCGCGGAATCGGCCCGGATCCCGGCACCGTCGGTTCGGCCAGCGGACCTGCTCCGGCCCGGCCACCCGCGGCCAGCGCGAGCAGGGCGCGCAGCCGGGGGCGTAGGTCGTGGCGTTCGACGACCATGTCGACCTGGCCGTGCCGGAGCAGGAACTCCGCGGTCTGGAAACCGGGGGGCAACGCCTGGCGGATCGTCTCCCGGATCACCCGGGGGCCGGCGAACCCCATCCGGGCGCCGCGTTCGGCGATCACCAGGTCGGTGTTGGTGGCGAACGAGGCGGCGACGCCGCCGTACGTCGGATCGGTGACGACGCTGACGGTGAGCAGTCCGGCGGCGCGCAGTTCGGCGATCGCGCAGCTGACCGTCGCCATCTGCATCAGCGCCAGGACGCCTTCCTGCATTCGCGCCCCGCCGGAGGCGGTGACCAGCACCAGCGGATCCCGGGCAGCGAATGCCTCCTCGGCGGCGCGGGTGATCAACTCGCCGGTGGCGCAGCCGAGGCTGCCACCGAGGAACCGGAAGTCCATCACCGCCAGGACGGCCCGATGCCCGCCGATCCGGGCGGTGCCGCACAACACCGCCTCCGCCATGCCGGTCGCCGCCCGCGCCTCGGCCAGCCGTCGCCGGTACGGCATCGAGTCGACGAACCCCAACGGGTCCACCTCGGCGGCGCGGTCGGCGAGCCTGGTGAAGCTGTCCGGGTCGACCAGTTGTCCGATCCGTTCCGCCGCGGTCAACCGCTGGTGGTCTCCACACTCGGGGCAGACCTCCAGGTTGCGGCGCATCCGTCGCCGGTAGACCAGTGCGCGGCAGGCGTGGCAGCGCAGCCAGCGGTTGCGGCCCAGGGCCGCGACGGCGGTCATCGGGGCCGACCGGTGGGTGCGTCCCAGTGGTAGAACCGGTGCGCCATCGCGTCCCGAGGTGACCGCCAGGTCGCCAGGTACGGGCTGATGTAGCTGGCGAGTCGGCGGCTGACCTCGTCGAACTCCGGGTGTCGCCGGGCGGCGGCCACCGCGTCCGGTCCGGTCTCGGCGGTCTCGATCAGATGCACGTACAGGTCGTGCAGCCGGTAGAGCGACCGGTGCCGTACCCCGGCCAGGTGGGGCAGGTCGGTCAGGTCCGATTCGGCGAAGATCTCCGCGACCTGCTGCTCCGCGTCGGGGACCACCTTGGCGATGATCAGCGAGCGATCCATGGTTCCTCCCAGCGGTGTCGGGCCCGGTCCTGGCCAACCTTGCCGCCGTCGGCGTCACCGGCGCGTTGTCCGTGCCGTCCGGGGCACCGTTCACTGGTGACGCCGAGGTCACGGCCTGTGAGTACAGTGCGTGATCGCTCTCGATGTGCGTCGGTATCGCTCCAGCTGCCATCGGGGTTGCAAAATGCCAGGTCAGATGGGATGGGGTCGGTGGGTCAAGCGAATCGGGTAGTCGACTGAATGTTGACTGAGAGTAACCATGATTGATAATCTTCGTGACGCGATGACGTGATGCAAGGGCGGCGACCGGTGACTGACGTGTGCAGGAGGTTCGGCCGTGACGTCAGAGGCAGGCAACGCGGGGGCATCAGTCCGGCTGCTGCTGCTCGGCGGCTTCCGTCTGCTCCACCAGCACGAGACCGTGTTGATCCCCCGTGGACTGCAGCGGATCGTCGCGGTGATCGGGCTGCGACCCGGCGCCACCCGTGCCCACCTGGCCGGTCTGCTCTGGCCGGAAGCCGCCGAGGACCGCGCACTGTCCTCGCTGCGTACCGCGCTGTGGCGGCTGCGTCAGGAGCCGAACTGCCCGCTGCGGACCGCCGGCGACACCGTCCGGCTCGACCATCGGGTCCAGGTCGACGTCGACGACCTGGTCCGGACCGCCGCGCGGGTGCGCGACGGTGGGGATCCGCGACTGGCCGACGCGGTGCTCACCGCCGCCCGGCACGACCTGCTGCCCGGCTGGTACGACGACTGGGTGCTGCTGGAACGGGAACGGCTGCGGCAGCTGCGGCTGCACCTGCTCGAGCACATCGCCCGCTCCCATCTGGACGCCGGTCGGCACGACGAGGCGCTGCAGGCCGCACTGGAAGCGGTCGGTGCCGAACCGTTGCGGGAGACCCCACACCGGCTGATCGTGCAGATCCATCTCGCCGAGGGCAACGCCTACGAGGCGCTGCACGCCTTCTACGCGTACCGCGATCTGGCCCTGCGGGAGCTGCAGCTGGAACCGTCCCCGGCGATGGCCGCGCTGATCGGCGACATCCTCACCCCGATCCGGGACGCGCCGGCCCGGCGCACACTCGACCGGCGTCGGCCGGGTGAGTCGGCGTCCGGCCCGGTCAGCCCTCGCCCGGCCCGCTGACCCGTCCGGCGTCACCGCCGAGCGAGACCCGGACCAGGGCAGCGGCGAACCGGGGCAGGTCGCGCTCACCCACCAGGGCGGCCAGCCGCCGCGGTGAGGTCGGTAGATCCAGCTTGCGGGCCCCGGTCACCACCCGCTTGTCCAGGTACGGACGTAGTCCGGGCCAGACCGCCTGCGCCTCGCGCAGGAAAATGTCCGCTCCGGTCGGGCCGATGCCGGGGAACATGGTCAGCAACCGGCGCAGCACGGCCGGATCGTCACCGCCCTCAGCGTGCAGCCGCCGCAGGTCACCGCCCCACCGCTGGTGGCACAGTTCGGCTCCGTCGCCGAGCATCGTGGCGGTCCGTTCGTCGTACCGCCGGTAGTGGCCCCGGCCGAGCGCGTCGACGCGGTCCTGCCAACCGGCCGCGCACATCGCCGCCGGTGTGCGGTAGCCGGCCGCGAACAGTTCCCGAGCGCCGGCGACCGCGACCCCGGCCGAGATCCGGGCGCTGAGCAGGGTGGCCAGCACCAGCAGCTGGTACAGCGGGGCCGGCCGGTCGGCCAGGGCGATACCCGCCTCGACGCTGAACGTCCGGCCCTGCCGGTCGAGCAGCGCGTCGACCGCGCGTACCTGCCGATCCGCCATCGTGGCAACCTCCGTTCCCGGCCGACGAGGTACCCCCGGCGGTGCGCATGAAACGGAGCAGCCCGCCGTGCCCCCCCGCCGGCGTCGTCGGTCGCTTTCGGCGTCGGGTCAGCCCACGTCGCTCGGCACCAGCTCCCCGGTGCCGGCGCGGTCACCGTCCGCAGACCCGCCGACGCGGTCACCGTTCGCCGCTCCGCCGGCCTGGGCGATCCGCAGCGCCTCCACCAGGTCGCGGTACAGCTCGTCGGTGGCCGACAGCGTCTCGTGGTCGCCGTACGCCCGGATCCGCCCGCTGTCCATCACCACGATGGTGTCGGCGTCGATGACGGTGGAGAGCCGGTGCGCGATGGTGACCACCGCGCCGTTGCCGGCCTGCTCCCGGATGCAGTCGTGGATGGCCGCCTCGGTGAGTCCGTCGACCTGGGCCGTCGCCTCGTCGAGCAGCAGGACGTCCGGCCGCCGCAGGATCGCCCGGGCCAGCGCGATCCGCTGCCGCTGCCCGCCGGACATCGACGACGGAGTGAGCAGGGTGTCCAGCCCGTCGCCGAGCGAGTCGATCTTCTCGGTCAGCCGGACCGCGTGCAGCGCGCGGTGGATCTCCCCGTCGGTGGCGTCCGGATGGGTGAACAGCAGGTTTTCCCGGATGGTGCCGGGGATCACCGGGGTGTCCTGCTCGACGTACGCCAACCGGCTCCGGACCTGCTCGTGGCCCAGCGACGGGTACGGTCGACCGTCGAGCAGCAGCTCGCCCTGCTGCGGTGCGAGAAACCGCAGGATCAGCGAGAAAAGGGTGGTCTTGCCGGCGCCGGAGGGGCCGACGATGGCCAGGTGCCCACGGCGTGGCACGGCGAGATCGATGTCGCGTACCGCGGCCGGTAGGTCGGGTCCGTAGCCGGCGGTGACCTGCCGCAGTTCCAGTACCGGCCGGTCGGTGTCGTCGGTCGCCCGACCCGCCCGGCGGGCAGCCGGCTGCGGGCTTGTCCCCGGTGCCGGGGTAACGGCCGGGTCGGCCTCGGCCGGCATCGCCTCGACCTGCCGGATTCGACCGGCCGCGGCGATCCCGGACTGCAGCGCGGTGAGGTGCCGGCTCAGCGTGGTGACCGGCTCCATCAGCCCGAACGCGTACAGCAGGAACGCGATCAGGCTGGAGACCGGCAGCGCGCCGGTGCCGACCCGCCAGGCGCCGAGACCGAGGATCGTGATGATTGCCAACTGGATGCCGGCCCAGGCGACTGTCCAGGCGAGGGCTTCGCGGCGGATGGCCGCGATGCTCTGCCGGGCCGACTCGCGGGCCTCGCCGACGATCCGCTCCGACTGGCGCTGCTCGGCCCGGCTCACCTTGACCGTGCGGATCGCCCGTAACGTGCCCTCCAGCGCCGCACCCAACTTGCCGACGTGCTCCTGGGCGCGTTCGCGTGCCTTGGCGATGCCCGGCAGCAACAGGCTGAACAGGACGGTCATCCCGGCCACCGAGGCGACGGTGGCGCCGAGCAGCACCAGGTCGAGCACTGCCATCAGCACCAGAGTGCCGACCATCCTCACCGAGCCGTTGATCAGGCCGATCACGCTCGACGAGGCGGCTTCGCGCAGCAGCACCGTGTCCGAGGTGACCCGGGTGACGAACTCGCCGGTGGGCCGGGCGGTGACGGCCGGCACGGTGGCCCGGAACAGTCGGCGCACCATCGACTGGCGGGCGTCGAGGATCACCCGTTCACCGACGGTGCCGAGCAGGATCCACTGCCACAGCCAGATCACGACACCCAGGACGAGCAGACCGAGCAGCGCGAGCACCGGGCCGCGCAGCGACGCCGCCCCGGTCAGGGTGTCCAGCACCCATTTGGTGACCATGGGCGTAGCGAGGCCGGCGGCGGAGCCGACCAGGGCGAGGCACAGGCCGAGGCCCAGCGCGCGGCGGTGCGGCCGGGCGAACGACCAGAGCAGGCGGAGCCGGGGCAACCGGCGGTCGGCGACGGGGGGTTCGGCGGTCTGCGTGACGGTCACACCATCAAGTGGACCACGGGCCGCCGTCACGGTCGTCGCCGTCAGAGGACGGCGGGAGGGCCTTCGCCGTGTCGCCGCTGCTATCGAGCTGGAGCCTCCGCCGCAGCCTCCGCTGCTCGTCGGTGATCCAGTCCCGTCCGTCTGCGGAAACCGACTCCAGGATTCGGATCGCGGAGCTGATGCCGGAGGAACTGAGCGCCAGCTGCCGCAGCCGTGCAAGGTTCTCCTCCGGTCCCAGGAAACCCTTCTCGAAGTTCTCGACCAGTACGTTGATTTCGCGGCCCCCCGCGAGGTTGAGGTTAAATGCTTGGCGGGTTACGAGTTTGTTCACGTGCGGCCCAAATGCGCCTGCCTCCTGAGGTGAGAGAAGCTTGCGTTGTCCGTCGGAAAGTCGGAGGCCGAATTCATCTACCCGTACCGACTCAATCATGTCGTACCGGAACGTCTGTCGGCTTTCGTTGCTCAGCGTTCCGGTGGCGAAATCCATAGACATGGCGACCTGGCGGACGCCGCGTTGACTCAATAGAAAGAGGATCATCTCGTACTTCGAGTAACGAGGTGGCCCGTGCAGTACCCGGGCGCGCAATGCGTCCGGTGCCTCCTGGGTCATCAGCACATGCGTGATGACGTCGCGGTTCGACAACCCGTAGTCGCGCATCACCTCCATTCGGATGAAGACCTTGTCATAGTCGAGCCAGCGGGCCATCTCCTCGTCGGACGGCCGGTCGGCGAGCACCTGCGACCATCGGCCGAACTCGGTCCGCTCGGCAGCCAGTCGGGCAGTGGACTCCCGGCTCTCCTCCGCGTAGCGGATCCGCTCCGACTGCAGGGTCAGCAGCGCCTTCCACGATACCCACTCACCCGTGACGAGCAGCATCGCTGCGAGCAGTGCGTGCCACGGCATGGCGAACATTCCGAGAATCACGGCGGTAACGGTGGCGATGTGGAAGGCTGTCCATCCCGAGGAAACACCGACACGCACTGAAAAGGGAACACGTAGCCGTTCGCGGAACTCCGCCAGTTTGCCACGCCGCCACTGGTCGGCGGCGCGCCATGCGTACCACCGCACCAGCCACCGGATCCTTGCCACGTCCGCGTCGGGGTAGCCGTACAACAGCGTGAGATCGCGACGAAGGGTGGCGCGGATGCCGACAGTTAGCCCGGCCCACTGCACGTCGGACAGTCGTTCTCGGGGGCGGAAGCTTGCGAAACTGTCGCTGACGAGGCGTTCGAGAACGGAGCTGAACGGCTGTGGCGCGGACCAGCCGGCCGGTAGCGTGTCGGCGTACGAGCTAAACTCTCGTTCGCTGCGGGCGAGGCGGCGGCGCATCCAGTCGTGCCGGGGACCAAACAACGCGATGCCCGCGCCGCCGGCAAGCCAAAGAAGCGTGACCAGGGCGCTGCCGCCGAGACTCTGCCTTCCGGCGGTCAGGAGGGCGAGGGCTACGCCGCCGCCGACGGCGGCGAGGCCCAGCCCAAGCCGGATCCAGGCGTCGAGTCTGCTCTTTTCCGGGGCGACCGGCATCGGCTGCGGGGCCAGCGGGATCGGCTCAAAGAACATCCAGACCCGGTCGCGGCGGCCGTCTCCCATCCTTTGGGTGCTTATCTCGCCAGCCAGCTTGGCATCCAGCAGATCCTGGAGCTGCCCGGACAGAATCATGTCCAGGTGCCGGATTATTTCCTCTCGTCGTTTACTGTCAAGCTTCTGAAAGCGGTCCAGGATGCGGTGTATGCTGATCTGGGACTCGTCGGCTGCCTGCTGAGTTGAGTTTGCGACCATCATCTCGACGGTTTCCAGTGCTTCGGTCCACTCGTCGCGAGGTCGGTCTTTGGTGAGCTGAGCCTGTCCGTTGATCGTACGGAACTCATCATCAGACAGGTGGTCCACCGTTCGGCCGCTCAGCACCGCGACGAGGTAGTAGTAGACCACCTTGTTGGACGACTGCGGCGAGGTGATCAGATCTCGGAGCAGTTCGCGGGCGGAAGTGACTACACCGCCTCGGAGCATCCGCTCGGCGGCCGCGAGCCGCTCCTCGAAAGAGGCCTGCGGGTTGACCTGATATGTCTTGTTCTCAATCAGGACCTGTTTGCCGATGTTAATGTCACGAGCGGCGTACAGGTTCCGGTCGGTCGGCTGCCGTGGCTGCTGCACGGGTTGACTGAAGGCCCCGGTCGGCATGCTCATGCCCCGAAGGAACCCAGGATCGTCGCCACGTTCGCGCTGATCGCCAGCGTACCGGGAAGAATCTTCCCGATCCGGGTCAGCGCGGCCTGCAGCGCACGCTGCTCTTCCCGATCATCAGCAGGAAGTTGTTGCTGTGCGCAGATCAACTCGCGCTGCGCCGCAGCGTAATCTGCCTCGGCCAGTTCGCCTCGGGACCGAGCGTTGGCGAGCATCTCGCCCAGTCGCTCCAACGCCTCCTGTAACGCCACGACGCCGCCGAGATCCTCCGTACCGCCTGACTGCTCGAAGATGATCTGCTCGTTGATCTTGATGTCACGTCGAGCATTGAAGTTGGCCATCTGATCTCCAGATCAGGATCTGTCAGGTTGCGGGCAATGGCGCGACGACATGGCTCTCCGCCAGTGTGCGGCGCGGCGAATCGTTTATACCTCCGGAGTTCGAGCAGCGACAATCAGCGACGACGTCAGGCCGGTGTCAGATATTGGCAACACGGCCGGCTGGTTGTATCGCTCACGACGCCGGATCGGTGGAAATCGGCGACGTCCGGCCAGAATTCGCCGAGCGGCGGCCGTCGACACCTGGCGGGGCACTCGCCAGCGTGGGACCGGTCGGACCGAGGTCATCGCACCTGCCAGCTGCCTGGCGACGGTATCCGGCCTCGCTTCTGCGGTATATACGCTGGTCCGCGTGACGACGACTCACCGGCGGACGTACGGCACCGTTCTCGCCACCGCGCTGCTGGCCGCCGGCTGCGCCACCGGCCCTGCGGCGGCGCCCGGCGACAGCCGGGACGACGCCGTAGCCGGCGTCACCGGCCCACTCACCGTGCTGGCCGCCGCCTCGCTGACCGACGCGTTCACCCGGATCGGGGCCGACTTCGAGGCGGCCAACCCCGGTGTGTCCGTCACCTTCAGCTTCGCCGGCAGCTCCCAGCTAGCCCAGCAGATCACCGCCGGGGCACCCGCCGACGTGTTCGCCGCCGCCAGCCCGGCCACCATGGCAACGGTCGTCTCCGCAGGCGAGGCAGCCAGCGAACCGGCCGTCTTCGCCCGCAACCAGCTGGTCATCGCGGTGCCGGACGGCAACCCGGCCGGCGTCACCGGGCTGGCCGACCTCACCAGGTCCGGCGTCAAGGTCGCCCTCTGCGCTGAGCAGGTGCCATGCGGGGCGGCCGCCCGTACCGCGCTCGACGCCGCCGGCAGCGACCTCGTCCCGGTAACCTTCGAACGGGACGTCCGCGCCGCGCTGTCCAAGGTCCGCCTCGGCGAGGTGGACGCCGCCGTCGTCTACCGCACTGACGCGGCCGCCGCCGCCGACGAGGTCGACGCCGTCGAGTTCGCCGAGTCCGGCCAGGCGATCAACGAATACCCGATCGTCACCCTGGCTGCTGCCACCAACCCGCAGGCCGGGGAGGCCTTCGTCGGGTACGTCCGCTCCGCCGCCGGCCAGGCCGACCTGACCGACGCCGGCTTCCAGCGTCCGTGACCACGCCCGCGCCGCCCGCCGTCAGCCGGCGACGTCGCCGCACCGACCGGCGGCCGCCGGTCTTCCTCGCCCTGCCCGCCCTGGCCGGACTGGCCTTCCTGACGCTGCCGCTGGCCGGCCTGCTGCTGCGTACCCCGTGGGCGCAGCTGCCGGCCCGGCTCACCGCGCCCGGCGTCCTCGACGCGCTGCGGCTGTCCCTGCTGACCGCCACTGCCGCCACCGTGCTCTGCCTGCTGCTCGGCGTACCGCTGGCCTGGTTGCTGGCCCGCACCCGGTTTCCCGGCCGGGGCCTGATCCGCGCCCTGGTCACCGTGCCGCTGGTGCTGCCGCCGGTGGTCGGCGGCGTCGCGCTGCTGCTCGTCTACGGCCGGCGCGGCCTGGTCGGCGGCTGGCTGGACAGCGCGTTCGGGGTGACCCTGCCGTTCACCACCACCGCCGTCGTGCTCGCCGAAGCGTTCGTCGCCATGCCGTTCCTGATCATCGCGGTCGAGGGCGCGCTGCGCGGTGCCGACCCCCGGTACGAGGAGGCCGCCGCCACCCTCGGGGCCAGCCGGTGGACCACGTTCCGCCGAGTCACCCTGCCGATGGTCGGCCCCGGGATCGCCGCCGGTTCGGTGCTGTGCTGGGCGCGGGCGCTCGGCGAGTTCGGTGCCACCATCACCTTCGCCGGCAACTTCCCCGGCCGTACGCAGACCATGCCGCTCGCCGTCTACCTCGCCCTGGAGCAGGACTTCGACGCCGCGATCGTGCTGAGCCTGCTGCTGCTGACCGTGTCAGTGGTGATTCTCGCCGGGCTGCGGGAGCGCTGGGTCGGTGGTCTGCGGTGACCACGCGGCGACGGGCCGACGACCCCGTCCCCGACCCGGGGCCGGCGGCGGCGCTCGACGCACATCTGGTGGTCCGCCGCACCGGGTTCACCCTCGACCTGCGGCTGACCGTCGTCCCCGGGGAAGTGGTCGCGCTGCTCGGGCCCAACGGCGCCGGCAAGACCACGGCGCTGCGGGCCCTCGCCGGACTGCAGCCGCTGCACGCCGGCCACCTGCGCCTCGGCGACCGGACGCTGGACCAGCCGGACGCGGGGTTGCTGGTGGCACCGGAGCACCGGCCGATCGGCGTGGTCTTCCAAGACTATCTGCTGTTTCCGCACCTGACCGCGCTGGACAACGTGGCGTTCGGGCCGCGTAGCCACGGCGTGCCGCGTCGCGTCGCGCGCGACACGGCGGCTGGCTGGCTGGACCGGGTCGGGCTGACCGGGCACGCCCGCCGCCGGCCCCGGGAACTGTCCGGCGGGCAGGCGCAGCGGGTCGCGTTGGCCCGGGCGCTCGCCGTACGCCCGCAACTGCTGCTGCTCGACGAGCCGCTCGCCGCGCTCGACGCCCGGACCCGCGCGGAGACCCGCGCCCACCTGCGGCAGCACCTCGCCGCGCACACCGGCGTCGCCGTGCTGGTCAGCCACGACCCGTTGGACGCGATGATGCTCGCCGACCGGCTGGTGATCGTCGAGAACGGCCGGCTGGTGCAGTCGGGTGACGCGGCCACCGTCACCGCCCGCCCGCGCAGTGACTACGTGGCCCGGCTGGTCGGGCTCAACCTCTACCGGGGCAGCGGGGACGGGAGCAGCGTCACGCTGCCCGGCGGCTTCCGGCTGGTCGCCGCCGAGCCACAGCGCGGCGACGTGTTCGTGGCGTTCCCACCGTCGGCGGTGGCGCTCTACCGGCAGCGTCCGGACGGCAGCCCGCGCAACTCGTGGCCGGCCACCGTCAGCAGTGTCGCCCGCAACGGCGACCGGCTGCGGGTCGAGTTGGCCGGGCCGTTACCGGTCGGAGCGGACGTCACCGCGGCGGCGGCCGCGCACCTCGACCTGCGTCGCGGCGAGCGGGTGTGGGCGACGCTCAAGGCGACCGAGGTGGCCGGGTATCCGGCAGACCCGGACCGTACGATTCTCGGTGGAAGCCATGCTTCCGACGGCAATTCGTCTCCAGGAGGGAATCCAGGTGAGCACCGGGGTCGAGACGCGTGAGTTCCAGGCCGAGGCGCGCCAGCTCTTGCAGCTGATGGTCCATTCAATCTACTCGAACAAGGACATCTTCCTGCGCGAGTTGATCTCGAACGCCTCCGACGCGCTGGACAAACTGCGCTTGCAGGCGCTGGTCGACAAGGATCTCGACGTCGACACGTCGGACCTGCACATCGAGGTCGAGGCCGACCGCGAACAGCGCACCCTCACTGTGCGGGACAACGGCATCGGCATGTCGCGGGACGAGGTGGTCAGCCTGATCGGCACCATCGCCAAGTCCGGCACCGCCGAGCTGCTGCGCAAGATGAAGGAATCCAAGGAAGCCGCCGCGCAGGAGCTGATCGGGCAGTTCGGCGTCGGCTTCTACGCCACCTTCATGGTCGCCGACCGGGTCGTCCTGACCACCCGGCGGGCCGGGGAGACCGAGGCGACCCGCTGGGAGTCGTCCGGCGAGGGCACCTACACCATCGAGACGCTCGACGAGGCGCCCCAGGGCACCACGGTCACCCTGCACCTCAAGCCCGAGGACAAGGACGACCAACTGCACGACTACACCGAAGAGTGGAAGATCCGGGAGATCGTCAAGCGGTACTCGGACTTCATCGCCTGGCCGATCCGCACCACCACCGAGCGTCCCGGTGAATCCGACGGTGAGACCACCAGCGAGGTGGTCACCCTCAACTCGATGAAGGCGCTGTGGGCGCGGCCCCGTTCCGAGGTCACCGACGACGAGTACAAGGAGTTCTACAAGCACGTCAGCCACGACTGGAACGACCCGCTCGACATCATCCACATGAAGGCCGAAGGCACCTTCGAGTACGAGGCGTTGCTGTTCGTGCCGGCGCAGGCGCCGTTTGACCTGTTCATGCGGGACGCGCGGCGCGGCGTGCAGCTGTACGTCAAGCGCGTGTTCATCATGGACGACTGCGAGGCGCTGATCCCGGAGTACCTGCGGTTCATCAAGGGTGTCGTCGACGCGCAGGACCTTTCGTTGAACATCAGCCGGGAGATCCTGCAGCAGGACCGGCAGATCCAGCTGATCCGGCGGCGGCTGGTGAAGAAGGTGCTCTCCTCGCTCAAGGAGTTGATGGACAACGACGCCGACCGGTACCGCACGTTCTGGACCCAGCTCGGCCGGGCGGTGAAGGAAGGCCTGCTCAACGACTACGAGAACCAGCGGGCGATCCTGGACATCTCGTCGTTCGCCTCGACCCACGATCCGGAGCAGCTGACCACTCTGGCCGGGTACATCGAGCGGATGAAGGACGGTCAGGAGGACATCTACTACATGACCGGCGAGTCCCGCACGATGATCGAGAACTCCCCGCACATGGAGGCGTTCAAGGCCAAGGGGTACGAGGTCCTGCTGCTCACCGACCCGGTCGACGAGATGTGGGTCGAGTCGGTCGCCGACTACGACGGCAAGAAGCTGCGGTCGATCGCCAAGGGCCAGGTCGACCTGGCCGGCGACGACGACACCGCCGAGTCCGACCCGGAGCGGGAACAGCAGAAGGAAACGTACGCCCCGCTGCTGTCCTGGCTGGGCCAGACGCTCGACGAGCAGGTCAAGGAGGTACGGCTCTCCACCCGGCTGACCACCTCGCCGGCCTGCCTGGTCGGCGACGCCGCGGACATGACCCCGGCGCTGGAACGGATGTACCGGGCGATGGGCCAGGACGGGCCGAAGATCAAGCGGATTCTGGAGCTGAACCCGACCCACCCACTGGTCACCGGGCTGCGTGAGGCGTACGGTGCCCGCGCCGACGATCCGGCGCTGGCCGAGACCGCCGAGCTGCTGTACGGCACCGCGCTGCTCGCCGAGGGCGGTGAGCTGGACGACCCGGCCCGGTTCGCCAAGCTGCTCGCCGACCGACTGGCCCGTACCGTCTGAACCGCCGGTTCCGGTCCCCCGGCGGGCGTCGACCCGCCGGGGGACGCCCGCTGGCGGGACCCGCCACAGCTCAGGCGGTGACCGTTGCTTCGGCGGCGATCGCCTGGTCGACGGCGGCGGCGACGTGCAGCCGGCTGGTCGGGAAGAGCAGCAGCGGGGTGTCCTCTTGACGGACCAGCAGCTCGATCTCGGTGCAGCCGAGCACCACGCCCTGCGCGCCGGCGGCGATCAGCCGCTCGATCACCTTCAGGTACCTGGCCCGGGACGACTCGCTGACCACTCCGAGGCACAGCTCGTCGTAGATGACCGAGTGGACCATCTTGCGGTCTGCGGCGTCGGGCACCAGGACTGTCAGGCCATGGCCGGCCAGCCGCTCGCGTAGGAAGTCCTGCTCCATGGTGAAGGCGGTGCCGAGCAAACCGACCGTGTGCAGCCCGTGGCTGCGGACCGCGTCAGCGGTGACGTCGGCGATGTGCAGCAACGGGATGTCGATTGCGGCGGCGACCTGATCGGCGACCTTGTGCATGGTGTTGGTGCACAGCAGCAGCAGGTCGGCACCGGCCGCTTCGACCCGCCGGGCCGCGTCAGCGAGCAGGTCGGCGGCTTCGTCCCACTCACTGACCGCCTGCCGTCGTTCGACGTCGGCGAAGTCGACCGAGTAGAGCACGCACCGTGCCGAATGGTGCCCACCCAGCCGGTCGCGGACCAGTTCGTTGGCGAGCCGGTAGTAGTGCGCGCTGCTTTCCCAGCTCATGCCGCCGAGCATGCCGATCGTCATCATGCTGCCATCGTGCCACCGGGTGCCCGGGCACCGGGCGGATATTCGTCGGCGGACATCGACCCGGTCGGCGGCTGTCGCGGCCGTCCATGTATTGACTATTGTGGACTCACTTTGCGGACTACCGGCAGCTGTCCGAACATCAGGCGTGCCACCTGCGATGACCCAGCGACGGGCGGGAGGGGACCGTGGTGCCCAGGGACGTACCGGTACGGCGGATCGGCATGCGTGAGGTCGCTCGGGCCGCTGGCGTATCGGTCTCCACCGCGGCCAACGTGCTGAGCCGACCGTCGATCGTCGCGCCAGCGACCCGCCGCCGGGTGGAGGCCGTCATCGAGTCCGTCGGCTATGTGCCGAACGGTCCGGCCCGGCAGTTGCGCGGCCGGCCCAGCCCGATCGTCGCCAGCGTCACCCTTGACCTGGCCAACCCGTTCTACGCCGAGGTCAACCGGGGCATCGAGGACGAGCTCGCCGAGCACGGCTGTCTGGTGCTGGCCTGCAGCACAGACCTGCGCCCGGCCAAGGAGCGGCAGTTGCTGAAACTGCTGCAGACCCAGGCCGTACGGGGCGTCATCATCGCGCCGGTCGGTGCGGACCCGGCGCCGCTGCTGTGGATGAGTCGGCACGGGATGGCGGTCGTGCTGATCGACCATCCGCGCGCAGGGCTCGACCTGTGCGCGGTCGCGGTCGACGACGTCGCCGGTGGCCGGCTGGCCGGTGAGCATCTGGTCGGGCTGGGGCACCGCAGGATCGCGTTCCTCGGCGGCACCCGGGACGCCGGGCCGGTGGCCCGCCGTCGCGACGGCGTACGCAGGGCGCTGGCCGCCGCCGGTCTCGACCCGGCGACGGGGTTGCTGGACGTCCGCGTACCGCTGCATCCGCCGCCGCTGGTCGAAGCCGCCGCCTCGGCGTCGGCGCTGATTCTCGCCGCGACCCCGCCGGTGACCGCGGTGGTCTGTCTCAACGACACGGCGGCGCTGGGCCTGCTGGACGGGTTTGCCGCAGCCGGTGTCCGGGTGCCGGCGGACATCTCGGTCGTCGGCTACGACGACCTGCCGTTCGCCCGCCGGCTGGCGCCTGCGCTGACCACGGTCAGCCAGCCGAAGTATCGGCTGGGCCGGGCCGCCGCCGAACTGCTGCTGGACGAGGCCAGGCCGGGGCACGCTCACCGGGAGATCGGGTTCCGCCCGACGCTGGCGGTCCGCGCATCGACCGTCCCGCCGTCCGACGCGTCGAAACGCATCGATTGATAGCTATTGCCTCCGGCCGGGGTGCGGACGTAGCTTGTTGGCACACCGTAGAGCGCCGAGCCGGTCCTCGTACCCCCGGTTTACAAACGTTGCAACAGCGCGCCGCGCACGCCCCCGCTCCGGGTCCGTGCGCTCGGGCAGGCGCACCTCGCCCCGGGACTTCCCGGGCTCAACCTGAGGTAGGTCATGCGCGGGGTCAACCACCCGCACGTCTGGTACACCGGCGAGACCGACTCGTTCGCCGACATCAAGGCGCTCGGTGCCAACACCGTACGGGTGGTGCTGGGCAGCGGCCAGCGCTGGGGTCCGTCCAACGGCGTCGCCGACGTGATCGATCTGTGCAAGCGGAACCGGATGATCCGCGTGCTCGAGGTGCACGACACCACCGGGTACGGCGAAGAAGTGCCGCCGCCTCGCTCGACCAGGCCGTCGACTACTGGATCAGCCAGAAGAGCGCGCTGGTCGGCGAGGAGAACTACGTCGTCATCAACATCGGCAACGAGCCGATCGGCAACGTCGACGCCGGCCAGTGGACCGCCGCCACGGTCGACGCCATCGGGCGGATGCGGGCCAACGGCTTCGATCACCTGCTGATGGTCGACGCGCCGAACTGGGGCCAGGACTGGCAGAACGTCATGCGGGCGGACGCCCAGACGGTGCTGGACGCGGACAGCCACGGCAATACCGTGCTGTCGATCCACATGTACGCGGTCTACAGCAACGCCTCGTCGATCGTGAGCTACCTTGACGACTTCGAGGCCAACGGGTGGCCGCTGGTGATCGGCGAGTTCGGCTGGCAGTTCAACTCCGGAGAGGTGGACCACGACACGATCCTGGCTGAGGCGCAGGCCCGTGGCCTCGGCTACCTCGGCTGGTCGTGGAGCGGCGACACCGACCCGATCCTCGACATGGTGCTCAACTTCGACCCGAACCAGATGACCACCTGGGGTGAGCGGATCTTCAACGGACCGGACGGCATCAGCTCCACCTCCCAGGAGGCCAGCATCTTCGGCGGTACGCCGCCGACGACCGCCCCGTCGTATGACGCCATCACGATCGAGGTGGGGGTCCGGCCGGGGTAGGTGGCGTTCCAGGCGGCCCAGCCGTTGACCGAACGCCGGGCCTCGGCCACCGCCGTTCCCGCCACGGCCACTGTCGCGGCCGTCGGTGGGGCGGACACCGGCCGCGTGGGGGCGGGTACGGACGCGCCGAGGCGGATGCCACTGCCGGCACCGGCGGGGGTGGGGGTGACGGCGCGGGCGGCGGTGCCGGTGCCGACTCGGGTGCGGGTGCGCGGGCGGAACAGCGGCGCAGGCGCATTCACCGTGGCCCGGCCGGCGTTGATCACCGGCCGGTCGCCGCCGAAGGCCGCCGGTACGATCGGCCGACCGCCGACCAGCGACGGCCGGGCATGTCCGGTGAGGGCTGACCATCACCTCGGTCTCCGGCGGCGAGTACCTCGTCGCGTTGTCCAGCAGTTCGGCGAGCAGGTGCGCCACCTCGTCGACGGCCGCGCCGGCGACGGACAGCTCCCGGTCGACCGTGCCGATCCGTACCCGGGTGTAGCGCTCGATCTGGGAGAGCGTGGCCTGGATCACGTTGTCCAGCGGCACCGCTTCCCGCCGTACCCGGGAAGTACCGGAACCACCGAGCACCAGCAGGCTCTGGTTGATCCGTGCCATCCGGGCGGCGAGGTGGTCAAGTTGGTAGAGCTGTTCGAGCCGGTCCGGGTCGGTCTCGTCGCGCTCCACCCGGTCGACCTGGGCCAGCATCGCGTCGACCAGCCGCTGCTCGCGTCGGGACAGGTGGACGAAGATCTCCGAGACGTTGGCCCGCAGCACCGCCTGTACGCCGGCGACCCGTACCGCCTCGCGATGCAATCGCTGTGATCTTGTACGTCGGTGCCTGCCGGTAGGTCCTACGATGCCGCAGGTGGGCAGGGCGAACAGTCCGGTCGTCAATTCGTGGCAGGCGCTCACCCTCGACATCGGGCGGCGGGGCGCGGCCGGTCACGGCTTCACGCTTGCCTGCGTCACCTCATCGTCGAAGCGGCGGCGGGCGCGTTCAACCTCGGCGTAGTTGGCGGCGGTCCAGCCGAAGAGGGCGTCGACGAGGTCCTGCAGGGTCTTGCCCAGCGGGGCGATACGGTACTCGACGGCGAGCGGGCGGGTGCCGGTGACGACCCGTTCGACCATGCCGTTGCGTTCGAGCCGGCGCAGCGTGGCGGTCAGCGACTTCTGGGTGACCGCCGGGATCTCCCGGCGGAGCTCGTTGAACCGCAGCGGCCGCCCGCACAGCGTCTCGAGCACCCGCAACGACCACTTGTCCAGCACCTGGTCGAGCAGCTCCCGCTGGTCCCTGCTGAGCGGGGAGTCGGCACTGAGCTGGGCGTCAACGCTGATCGGGGAGTCGGCTTCCGCGAGGGTGGTTTCCGGCATGACACCTAGTATCGTTGAAGTTCCCTTCGGATACCAGGTAGACATCTGATACCTGATGACATCCGTGTTCGACGAAGGGTAACCCGCAATGACCACCGTGCAGCTGCTGTCCCCGGAGGGGATGGCCCAGCCCGTCCCGTACCACCACGTGTCGATCGCCACCGGCAGTCGCCAGGTGCACGTCGCCGGCCAGGTCGGGCGCGACGCCGACGGCAAGCCGGTCGGCGACGCCGACGAGCTCGCCGACCAGGTGGCGCAGGCGTTGCGCAACACCGCGCGCGGTCTCGCCGGTGCCGGCGCGAGCTTCGCGGACGTGGTCCGGCTGCGGTTCTACGTCACCGACTGGACCCCGGAGCAGATGGACGACCTGATGGCCGGCGTCGCGCGGGTCGCCGACGAGCTTGCGATCCCGCAGCCGTTCCCACCGTCGTCGCTGATCGGCGTCGAGGTGCTGTACGCCCCCGACGTGCGGGTCGAAATCGAGGCCGACGCGGTCCTGGACTGATGCGCGGCTGCCGACTCAGGCGGTGCCGCCGGACGTCGCCGGGCGAACTCGGCGATTACCCGGCGGGTCACCGTCTGGTCGACCAGACCGTAGCCGGCCGCCAGCCGGCGGATCGCGTCGATCAGGTCCTCGGGCTCGCAGTCCTTGAGGATGAATCCGCTGGCCCCGGCTTCGAGCGCGCCGAAGACGTACTCGTCGAGGTCGAACGTGGTCACCACCAAGACCGCTGGCGGCGACCCGGCCGCGTCGGCGAGGATCTGCCGGGTCGCGGTGAGCCCGTCGCCGCCGGGCATCCGTACGTCCATGCAGACCACGTCGGGACGCAGCCGCCGGGCGGTGGTGACCGCCGACGACCCGCTCGACGCCTCCGCCACCACCTCGATGTCGGCGACCTGCTCCAGCAGCACCCGGAAACCGGCCCGTACCACCGCCTGATCGTCCACCAGCATCACCCGGATCGTCCCGGCACCGGCATCAGCCCCGGCTTCCGCCCTGGTCACGACCGCTCACCTCCGTTGTCCGTCAGCATCACCGCGACCGACCAGCCGCCGTCGGTGGTCGGCCCGGCCGCGAGCCGGGCACCGATCAGCTGGGCCCGCTCCCGCATGCCGACCAGCCCGACACCGCTGCTGATCCGTACCGCAGGCTCCGGGTGTCGGGCCGGCGGGGCATTAACCACCGCCAGCGACACCTCACGCGACAGGCAATGCAGCGTGACCTGGACCGGCGCGCCCGGCGCGTGCTGCCGGGCGTTGGACAGCGCCTCCTGCACCGTGCGGTAGAGCGCGACGTCGGCGATCGGCGACACCGGCCGGGGCGGCCCGTTGACGCTGAACTCGACCGGCGTACCCAGGCCCCGGGCGGTGCGGACAAGTTCGTCGAGCACGGCCAGTCCGGGCACCGGAACGGCGCCCTCGCCGTCCCGTCCCGGACCGGCGCCGTCGGCCGGGTCCGCCGGGCCGGCACGCAGTACCCCGACAACCAACCGCAGATTGTCCAACGTCGCCTTGCCCTGCGTCCGGATCCAGGCCACCCCCTCCTTCGCTGCGGCCGGATCCCGGTCGATCAACTGCTGCACCGCCGCCGCCTGCACCACCATGCCGGACAGGTGATGCGCGGCGACGTCGTGCAGCTCCCGAGCCATCTGGGTGCGTTCCACACCGATCGCCGCCCGTACCTTCGCCTGCTGGGTCCGAACCGACTCGGCGGCCTGCTGACGGAGCAACCGCACGTAGCGTCCGCGGGTGGCGACGTAGCTGCCGACGAACGCGCCGCCGAGGTAGGACAGCACGCTTGACCCGGCCGGGCCGACCGCCGGCAGCAACAGGCCCGGCGTGCTCACCGCGGCGGCGCCGACCGCCGCCGCCACCTCGACCGCCACCTCGACCGCCACCGCCGCGCCGAGCAGCGCGAACGACCGCCGGGCCGGCGGCAGACCCGCGATGGTGTACGCCACGACAAACGGTGCGAATCCCCGGATCGTCGCGTCCGGTGGAGACGACGCGATCATCACGACCTGGACGCCGACGACGGCGGCGAGGCAGAGCAGCGGGTGGACCCGGCGCAGGCACAGCAGCAGCGCCTGCCCGACGGCGAGACAGACCAGCAGCCACTCCCGCGCCGCGGTGAGCGCGAACTCGCTCGGCGGCGTCACCACCCAGAACACTGCCGCCAGCATCGTGAACGTCAGCGCGGCGACGCCGGTCGCGAGTAGACAGTCACGGACGAACGGCCGGTCCTCGATGTGGTCGTACATCGTGTGCAGCATCCTCTGTTCCAGGTCGGGGCGGGCCGCGACGGGCAGTCCGGCCGGCCTCGGGACGGGCAGCTCGCACCGGTCAGTAGGAGATGTCCGGCGCGAGCAGCATGAAATCGACAGCGAACCATCCCGTACCGGCGAGGGCCAACAAAACCAGGGTGCTGCCAGCGCCATCTGGCGTAGGGTCACACTCGACCTACGACCTTGGTAGGAAGTCGGATCAGCCTCCGGTAGGCGGATCGGGCCGTGCCTGCTCCGGCCCGGGTCGGTCTGATTGCCGGGTAAACAGGTCGAGCAGGTCACCGATCTGCCGGTTGGCTTCGGCGGGGTGTCGGAAGTGCCCGGTCGGGTCGACGGTGTACTGGTTACGGCGGCCGACCCGGGTACGGCGCAGGTAGCCGGCGGCTTCCAGGTCGGCCACGATGCTCTGGGCCGCGCGTTCGGTGATCCCGACGGATGCGGCTACGTCGCGCAGCCGTACCGTCGGGTCCCGGGCGACGGCCAGCAGCACGTGCGCATGGTTCGTGAGGAAGGTCCAGCTCCGGGCGGCTGGCTGTGCGCCGGGATCGGCTGAGGCTGGCACCGACATGCTGACCCGCCGTCCCCTTCGCTCATCGCGCGTCCCTCGCCGTCGCACTTCTTCGAAGGCAACAGCCTTCGGACGCAATGTACGTAGGACAGTACGGGAAAGCCGGATCGCAGGTCCGGCGATCCGCCAGCCGTGCCGGTTGGCTGCCCGGAGCTTGACACGCGAATCGCGCTTCGCGAATACTGGTACGTAGTTCGAGGGGGAGTACCCGAGTACCACCGCGTCGTCGTCAGCACGGGCCCGGATCTGCCGCGCCCCGGCGACGCAGCCGCCACCCGGTGGCCCGGGGAGACCTTCGTCCAGTAGCGCCGGCCCTGACCACGGGTCGGCCGGGCGAAGGGTCTGTCCGTTGACCGTTTCCTGGTGGGTCTGGGCCGCGCTGATGCTCGCGGTCGCCGCGATGCTGGCCGTCGACCTGTTCCTGCACCGTGACAACCACGTCATCGGCTTCCGTGAAGCAGCCATCTGGTCCGGCGTCTGGATCGCCGCCGGCCTGCTGTTCGGCGTACTGCTGTGGGCCTGGCAGGGCGGCGAGGTCGCCGGCACCTACTACGCCGGCTACCTAATCGAGAAGGCGCTGTCCATCGACAACGTGTTCGTCTTCGCGCTGGTATTCAGCTACTTCGCGGTCCCGCCCGCGTACCAGCACAAGGTGCTGTTCTGGGGCGTCATCGGTGCCCTCGTGTTCCGGCTGGTGTTCATCTTCGTCGGCGCCGAACTGCTGGAGGCATTCTTCTGGACCGCGTACCTGTTCGGCGCGTTCCTCATCTACACCGGCTACAAGATGGCCTTCCGGCACGACGAGCAGACCCCACCGGACCGCAACCCGGTGGTCCGCCTGGTCCGCCGCGCCATCCCCACCGACCCGGCGTACCACGGCGAGAAGTTTTTCACCCGGGGCGACGGCAAGCGCGTCGCGACCCTGCTGTTCGTCGTCCTCATCGCGGTCGAGGCCACCGACCTGATCTTCGCCATCGACTCGATCGCCGCGATCCTGGCCATCAGCACCAGTACGTTCATCGTCTGGACGGCGAACGCCTTCGCCATCCTCGGGCTCCGCAGCCTCTACTTCTGCCTCGCCGGCCTGCTGCGCCGCTTCGTGCACCTGCACTACGGCCTGGCGGTGCTGCTCGCCTTCGCCGGCGTCAAGCTCATCCTCTCCGAGACCCCGGTCGGCAAGCTGCCCATCCCGGTCACCCTCGGGGTCATCGTCGTCACCATCGCGGTGTCGATCATCTGGAGCCTGCGCAGCACCAGCGGAACCGGCGACGCCATCGGCGGCGGTGGCGGTGGTGGCGACGGCGTCAGCGGGCCGGACACCGGTGCCTCCGGTGCCCGACCCGCTGAACCAGCTGATCAACCTGACCGTTCAGTTGTCAGGTGATGGTCCGGCCCGTCGTCAGACGACGGTGCAGGGCGTCCCGTTCAGGGTGAACGCGGTCGGCTCCGCGGTCCCGGAACCGGTGCCGTTGAACCCGATGCTCGCCGTGCCCTGCGGCAGCAGCGTCGAGTTCCACGTCAACGAGGTCGCGGTGACGTCCTGGCCGCTCGTACCGTAGGTGGCGGACCACCCGCTGCCGAACGAGTGCCCGCTGGGCAGGGCGAAGGCCAAGGTCCAGCCGTTGATCGTGCTGGTGCCGGTGTTCGTGATGACGATGTTGCTGGTGAACGTGGAGCCACCGCTGTTGACCGCGTAGGAGACCTGGCAGGTGCCCGCCCCCGTCGGGGTGTTGACGGTGACCGCCGACGAGAACGACGACAGGTTGCCGGCGGCGTCCTCAGCCCGTACCCGGAACTGGTAGCTGGTCCCCGGGGTCAGCCCGGTCGCCGTGAACGAGTTCGTCGCCGAGGTGCCGGCCGACGCGAACCCACCGCCGCCGGTGGCCCGCTCGATCTCGTAGCCGACCACCCCGACGTTGTCGGTCGACGCGGTCCAGGTGAGCGTGGCCGAGGTCGCGGTCACGCCCGACGCCACCGGCGTGCCCGGGGTCGACGGCGCGACGGTGTCGGTCACAGTGCTACCCGGGTCGGCGTACAGCAGCAGGTTCGGCGACCCGGCGCCGATGCCGGTCAGCACGTTGCTGGTCGCGGCGCCCAGCAGCGCCGCCTTGGCCTGGGCCATCGTCGCGCTCGGGTTGGCCTCCAGATAGCGGGCCACCCAGCCGGTCACGTGCGGAGCGGCCATCGAGGTGCCCGACCAGTTGGAGGCGACCGCGCTGTCGCCGCTGTTGCCGGCCGAGGTGATGTTGTTGCCCGGAGCGAAGACGTCGATGCAGGAGCCGTAGTTGGAGCTGGACCACCGGCCGTCGGTGATGGTGGTCGCGCCCACCACGATGCCGTCCGCTGACCGAGGGTTGTTGTTGCAGGCGTCGCTGTTGTTGTTGCCCGCCCCGAACACCGCCAGCACCCCGGCGTCGATCATGTTCTGGGCGGCCGTGTTCACCACGCTGCCGTAGTTCTGCAGGCTGAGATTCGCCACCGAGCGCGGCGGTGCGTTCGTCGCCACCCAGTCGATGCCCTCGATCAGGTCCGCGTCGGTGCCGAAGTTGAAGCAGTCCAACACCCGCACGTCGCGGATCTGCACGTCCTTGGCGACGCCGTACGTCGTGCCGCCGATGGTGCCGGAGACGTGCGTGCCGTGGCCGTGGCAGTCGCCCGGACTGTTGCCGTCGTTGACCGCGTCGTAGGCCCACTGCGCCCGGGTGCCGAAATCGTCGTGCGTGGTACGGATCCCGCTGTCCAGGACGAACACGGTGGTCCCGGTGCCGTCGGTGTCGTAGCTGAACTCCTGGTCGAGCGGGAGGTTCCGCTGGTCGACGCGGTCCAGACCCCATGAAGGGGGGTTGGGCTGGGTGGTCGCGCCACCGCCGGTCACCACGGGCTCGACGGCCTGGATCACCGCGTCGGCCTGGACGTACTCGACGTTCGGGTTGGCGCGCACCGCCTCGAGGGCGTCGGCGTCGAGTTTCGCGGAGAATCCGTTCAGCACCGTCGTGTACGGGTGGACCTCCCGGCCACCAACCCGCTCGGCGACCACCACAGGGTCGTTGGCCGCGCCGCCCTTGAGCGGCTGGTCCTTGAGAACGACAATGTAGCCACCATTTGGCGTACCATTCTCGGCAGGCAGCAGGGGAGCGAGAGAAGTCGTCGGTTGTGCCATCGCAGGGGTGGCGGCGAAAACTACCAGAAGTGCGGAAGTTGCGGCTGTCGCGAATGCCTGGCGACGGTATCGGTGCAGTCTGGACATAGGAGAAACTGGCCTCCTGGGCGCGGTGACGCATGGACTACCGGTGAATCGACGGCTTGCCCAGCTTGTCAGCTGCCGGGATCACCGGGCGCTGTGGCCGGACTGAGTGCTCGAGCCCCGTCTGCTGCAATGAGAGCACGGGTGTCGGCGTTCGCCAATGCCAAGACTTCTTGAAACGTGAATGAACTATGTTAAGAAGGCGGGGTGGCCAGGGGCTGTTCACAGGATCGAAAAAAGCGACTGCCCACGTGATTGCTCTCACGTTGCCAAACGGCGCGCGGGTCGATCTTCACCGGTCGTGCAACCCTCTCGGGACTGCCGGGCCACGGGGCCGCCGGGGTTGTCGGCGAGAGCGGGGTGGGCCGCCGGCTGCGGGCACCAGCAGCTCAGCAGGATAGGTGATCCGTCGATCCCGCGACCACCGGTGCTGTCGCAAGCCCGAGAACATCGGCCCAGCCCGGTCGCAGACATAGGTGTCACCGGTACCTTCGGCGCAGTCCGGGGCGGGGCGCCATGCCCGTCCACAGCGCGAGTGGTGTCGGGAGTCGGCAATGAGTGGCGAGCAGGTGCTGGTGACAGGAGGCTCCGGCTTCGTCGGGGCGCACTGTGTCGTACGGCTGCTGCTGCAGGGGTACCGGGTGCGTACCACGGTGCGTTCGGCGGGTCGTGCCGCCGACCTACGCACGATGCTGCAGGCGGGGGGAACGGAACCGGGTGACGCGCTCAGCTTCGCCGTGGCCGACCTCACTACCGACGACGGCTGGGCCGAGGCGGTGGCCGGATGCGACTACGTACTCCACATCGCCTCTCCGGTGCCGCTGGCCGAGCCCCGCGACGAGAACGAACTCATCGGGCCGGCACGCGACGGGGTGCTGCGGGTGCTGGGCGCGGCACGTACGGCCGGGGTCAAACGTACGGTGCTGACGTCGTCGATCGTGACGGTGAAGTACGGCCACCCGGCAGACAAGCGGCTGTTCACCGAACAGGACTGGACCGATCCGGAACAGGGGCAGGTCTCCGCGTACGCGAAGTCGAAGCTGCTCGCCGAACGCGCCGCCTGGGACTTCGTGCGTAAGGACGGCCAAGGCATGGAGCTGGCGGTGGTGAATCCGGTCGGAATCTTCGGTCCGGCCCTCGGACCGGACAAGTCCCTGTGGTCAGATCAGATCGACCGGATGCTGACCGGCCGCCAGCCCGTCCTGGCCCGGATCCACATCGGTGTGGTCGACGTACGGGACGTCGCGGACCTGCACGTACGGGCGATGACCGATCCGGCGGCGGCCGGCGAGCGGTTCCTGGCCAGCGCCGGCACCATGTCGATGCAGGACATCGCGGTGTTGCTGCGTACCCGGCTCGGTGACGGGGCTGACCGGGTCTCGACGCGGGTACTGCCGGACTGGGCGGTGCGTCTCGCCGCCAGGTTCAGCCCGCGGATCGCGTTCGTGCTGCCTGAGCTCGGTGCGGTACGCGAGGCGTCGAGCGAGAAGGCTCGTCGGATGCTGGGCTGGCAGCCTCGGCCGGCTGAGGAAGCCGTCATCGACATGGCGAACAGCCTGATCCGACGCTGATCAGGGCGACCATCAGGTCGTCGACGGCGGCGGGAGCGGACGCGATCGCGAACTCCGGCGGGTCTGCGGATGTGCCGGGTGCAGGACGAAGGAGTACGTGACCGGCGTGGCGTCGCCCGACGAGACGAGGAGGACATCGCCGGAGGGCCTGATCCGACCCGGTCCGGTCGATTCGACGTGGTGGAGATGAAGCCGGGCAGGGTGCGAGTCCGTTTGCCGAGCGCCGCGATGATGAGCATCGCGCCGGATTTCGGCTGTGATGGGGGCGTCCAGCTCACCTGGCCGAGGAAGACCCGGGCGCCGTCGGTGGGAATCACCGGCATCGATCGTCATCATGGGTTCGCGGGACGCGGCTGTCATTAGTCTCCGGGGTGGGCCGGCGACGTGCGCCTCTATCCCGTGTGCGCAATGCCGCCCCTTTGGGCTGGGGTACTGGTTGAGCCTGATGCCACAGGTGCATCAAGATGCACCTGTGGCATCAGGTCTCCGGAAGCGCCATGGGATTCCTCGGAGGAACCCGAGCCGGGCGGTCGAGTCGGCGGCAGCCCGGGCGGTGTGGCTGAGAGGGCTGCACTTCTCTCGGGCTGTATGGATAGTCTGGCCGGCATGGGTAAGGCGACGGGTGACGAACGGCCGTTGCTGGGCCGGACTGGCGGCGACCGCAGTCCTGAGCAGGCCGACGCCCATCGCTGGCACGTGTTTGGACGACGGGCCGTGTACGAGCGCCGGCCCTGGATTAGCCTCGACCTGGTTGACGTCCAGTCCTCCCGGCGGCGAGCGGTTCGAGCACCATGTCGTACGGCTGTTCCGCGCCGCCATCGGCGTCGTCGTCAATGATCACGATCAGGTGCTGATGCTGTGGCGGCACCGCTTCGTGTCGGACCAGTGGGGCTGGAGCTTCCCGGTGGGATCGTCGACGAGGGCGAGAGCCCGGAGACGGCCGTGGCACGCGAGGTCGAAGAGGAGACCGGCTGGCGGCCGAGGGCTTCTCGACCGGAACGAGATCCTGGGCTCCGGCTCGATCGTCGGCCTGCTGCACGTGTTGGCCTTCGGCCTGCCTGGTGGCTGAACCGCTGAGGGCTGCGACATGCGCTTTCGTCAGGCGGCTAGGCCGAGGAGTTCGGTGGCGCGGGTGGTGAAGTGGCGTACCTCGGGGAGGGTGGCGTACGGCTTCATGCGGTGTTGCAGGTCTTTGACGGTTCCGATGGTGCGGGACGAGTTGACGGAGGCGGCCAACTCGACGACATGAGCGGCGCGGTTGGCGGCGGCTTCGACGTCCGACCGGTCGAGGTCGGCGGTGGCCAGGGCGGCGTGGCTGAGGGCGGCACGTCGGGCGCGGCCCTGCCGGCGGGCACCTTCGGCGGACTCGGTGGCAAAGCGCACGGTTTCGTCGGGTTGCCCGAGGTCGCGGAAGCAGTGGGCGGCTTCGCCGTACAGGTATGGGGTGTCGATGAATCTGGCCCAGACGGGTTCGTCGTCGTGGTCGACGCGGGCGAAGGTCTGTTCGGCCTTGGCCACGGCGGCGGCCGCCGGTGCTGATTCGCCGAGTGCCGCGAGGGCGCGGGCTTCGAGGATGTGCAGGTCGGCGAGGCAGGCGGCGGAGTCGCCGTCGGCGAGTCCGCGGCGGCCGGCGCGGGCGAGCATCAGTGCTTCGCGGGGGTGACCGAGCAGGTTGGCCTGGTCGGACATGCCCGCGAGGACGTGCGCGCCGAGCGCGGAGTGGTTAGCGGCCTGGGCGAGCCGGAGCGCCTGGATGAGGTAGCGCTGGGCGAGGCCATGTTCGCCGTCGTCGTAGGCCATCCACCCGACGAGGTACGACTGCTCGGCGGCTGCCTCGTAGAGCGCCTGCTGCACGTCCGGCTCGTGCTCCCGCTTGAGCAGCGGTAGGACGTAGCTCTGCATGTACTCGACGAGGGCGGTACGGGCGTGGCCGCCGCCGCGCATCACGTCCAGCTCCTGGAAGAGGGCGAACATCTCCCGGATGCCGGCCACCTGCCGCATCCCGATCTGCCGGGGGCCGCGCTCCGTCGATGTTTCGTCGAGGGTGGCGAGCAGCCAGTCCCGGCTCGGTGCCCCGAGCGCGGCGAGTACGAATGGGGCTTTGACGATGTTGCGGCGCGCGACGTCAGCCTTGCCGAGGTCGATGATCGTGTCGACTGTGGTACGCGGATGGTCGGCGTACTGCAGGCCGCGAGCGGCAAGGGTTTCCTCGTCGGTCATGCCGAAGTCTGCCGGGGTGATCCGGCGACGCAGACGTTCACTGAGCGCCCGTGCCAGCAGCGTCGGCACCGGCGGTCGCGGACGTTCGCCGCGCTTTACCCAACGGTGCACCGCCGTGTAGTCGTAGCGCAGGGCAAGCCCTTCGTCCGCCCCGAGGCCGTTGACCCGCCGGGCCAGCCCGGCCCACGAGAAGCCCGCCTCGGTGATGAGCGAGGCCAGAGCATCGTTGGATCCGTTCACGGAGCACCCCTCCCAAGTGACTACCTTGGACGGTACCGGTCAGGCATTGACGCTGCATATGGCCACACGAAGGCTCGAATTTCGCACGGGTGTTCACATGGTGCCGGCGAGGGCGGTCGTCCAGTTGTCTCTGACGTGATGAGGGGATCTCAGTCCTCGCGTTGGGTGGGTCGGTGGATGCGGATCCACTCGGCGACCGCGTCGCGGGACCAGATGCGGCCCGTGGCGAGGACATCCAGCGGTGCGGGGAACGACGGACGGTTGACGATCTCGGATGCCCGCTGGCGGGAGACGCCACCGAGCATCTGCTGGATCTCGGACATCCCGGCCAACCGCATGTCAATGAACGTACGGAGGTGACGACTAGCAGCCCCGTCAACTTGATGCACTTGACACCCGTAAGGGGGATGGGTGATTCTCAGTCGCGCACATCTTCGGAGGAGGGGAGTTAGCCGTGACGCAGATGGATGACGACCGTTGGCGGTCGTGTGGGTCGGACTGGGACGACCCGGGAACCGGCCCACTGCAGGTGCCGGTCGACGTACCGCCGCCGGTGCTCATGCCCGACGCCCGGCGCGGTGACGCCGACGTCCGGCCCCGCACCGCTGCCCCGAGGGCGACCGGGCCGGGCAGCGCGCCCGCTGACCTCGGCGACTGCGCCTGATCCGGATTTCCGCAGCTCACGCGGCGGAACCAAGGTCTGCCCCGGTCGCCGTACCGCCAAGGAGGGCTGCGGTGATCGGGGCGGGGGTGGCCCCGCCCGAGTCGGCAAGGGGCAGGGCCACCCCCATCCACCACGCACACCACCAAAGCAATCACCGCACCACACAGGGGAGGAGCACTGATGATGCGAAGGATCTGGCAACGGATGCGGGTCCGCTGGGGACGCCGGCGGATGGCGTCCACCCCGCCCAGCCGCTGGCCGGCCGGCGGCGACCCCGGCGTGCACCGGGTGCCCGGCACCAACATGCGCTCGGCGGCGTACCGGCCGATCCGGCCCTGGCAGGTGCGCAACCAACGGTTCCGCCCGGTCGGCGTCACGGCCCGCGGCCTCGACCCGGTCGAAGTCGGCGCGTTCCTCGACCGCGTCGCCTACGACCTCGGTGTCCTCTACGCCGAACTCGACCGCACCTGGGAGCAGAACAACCGGATCAAGGACGCGCTGCGCCGCTGGCAGTCCACCCAGGCCGCGATGAACCAGGCCACGATCAACCAGGCCGCCGTCCGGTGACCGAGCCCGACAACCCTGGCGTCACCGTCGTCGACTGCACCACCTGCGACGGCGGTGGCGTCACCTCCCACCGGTGCAGCTGCACCTGGTACGGCGACCATCTCATCGTCGACGACGACCAGTTGACCGCCGGCAACCCGGGCGGTACGGCGTACCGCGACTGTCAGGTCTGTCTCGGCACCGGCACGAACTGCGTGACCTGCGACCGCTGCGCCGGGCTCGGCCGCCGCCGCGCCCAACTCGTCTACACCGTCGCCAACGCCGACACCGCCGCCGTCGCCTCCGTCAACATCGTGCCCGGCGCGCTCGACCCGGTGCACCGCGCCGGCCGCTGGTGGCTCGACCTCGACGCCGTCGTCACCGAACTGGCCGACCGGGTCGGCGCCGACCACCTCTACGACCCGGCTGCACCCGAGCGGGAACTTCTCGTCGGCGGGCTGGTGCTGCCCCGCGACTGGCGACCCGACCTGCCGCAGGCACGGCGACACGCCCTGGAAGCGGCGGCGATCGCCAACTACACGTACCACCCGTGGCAGCTCTGGCTGGGCCGTACCGCCCCGCCGGACCGCCCCGACCCGGCCCGCCACCTCGGCCGACTCTGCGCCCTCGCCGAACTGCTCTGCCTCGACCTGGTCGTCGAAACCCGGCCCGATCCGTACGGCGACGACCGCTACGGCTGGCAGCTGCGCCTCGAACTGCCCGACACCGGCGTCGGCGACGCGTTCGCCAGCGGTGTCGGCAGCTCCGACAGCCTCGACGCGGCGATCGTCGCCGCCGACGCGACCCGCCTCGCCACCGGGATCGGCGACCGTGGTGTCGACGTACCCGCCCACTACCTGCGCCCCGGCCGACCCGGCCCGCCGATCGGGCCGCCGAAACTCGACCTGGACCAGCTCGAACGCCGCATGATCGCCGACTGCACCTCAGTCGGCACGGGTGAGGCCACCCCTGGCGCGCAGGCCATCTGGCGCGACGGCCGCTGGTGGCACACCAGCCTGCGGGTGGTCGCTGTCGTCGAGGAACTCACCGAACGCACCACCGGCCAGATCTCCCGGCGTACGGTCGACAAGCTCGCCCGCTCGTGGCAGCCGCCGCCGCCCAGCTGGCAGGGGCCGGCGATCCCGTCCGAACCCTGCCCGTACTGCGTACCGGAGCAGGGGTTGCGCCGCTGCGTCTGCACCGTCGGCGCGCCCGCCGCCGACCCGGAGTGCCGCTACTGCGGCGGTGCCGGGCGCAGCGGCCGGTACGCCGCCGGCCTCAGCCGCTGCTTCAGCTGCGGCGACACGCTGCGCATCCGGCACGGTGCCGTCGTCACCGTCACCGACGGGCAGCACTGGGCCCGCCACCTCAACTGGGCACTGCCTGACGAAGCCACCGCCGTGGTGCCGCAGATCGGCAGCCAGCCGGGCGGCAAACCCATCCACCAGGTGCCGCCGCAGTTCCGGCTCCCGTTCCACGTCGGCGACCTGACGGTACGCGGCCAGCCGATCGGCCCGGACCAGCTCGCGCCGCTCGACGAGTACGAGGTCCTGCTGGTGCAGGAGCTGTGGTACGGCCACGTCACCCTCGACCACCCTGGGCAGGACCTGCTGACCGCGTACCTGGCGAACGTCGCCAACGGGCACCCCGGCGGCCGGGTGCTGCTGCACGCCGCCGAGCCGGACGCGCCACCGCTGGCGCGGGTGCTCGCGTTGGCGTACGGGCTGGGGCTGGCGCTGATCGTCACCGTCGCCGACCACCGCAACGACGCCGGTACGCCGTACCGCATGCAGGGGGTGTCGTGGGGTGCGTACCTCGCCGCGCCCGGTGCCGCGATCGGCCTGCGGGCCTACCCGCACCGGCCCACCCTTGGGCACGCGCTCGCCCAGGCCGTCGAGTACGTGTGCGGCGCCACCCGCTCGGCGGTGCCGGTCGATCCGTCGACCGCGATCGCCGTACCGCAGAACGTGCCGCAATGCGTACCGCAGGATGTGCCGACGCCGGCAGCCGACGGCGACCCCGGCGACTGGGTGACGCCTGCCGACCTGGTGCCGTTGCTGTCGTTGCTCGCGGGGTACTACGCCGGCGAGACGGTGATCGTCTCGCTCGCCGCGTCCCACTGTGAGGTGCACGTACGTGAAGGTCCCGAGACCACCCGCCGGGTCGCCACCGCCGCCGACCTGCCAGCCGCCGTCGCCGCCCTGCGTCTGCGCCCACCCGCGACCTGACGACCTGCGGTGGCCCGCGCCCCGAGGTCCTGGTGCCTTGGCGCTCCGAGAGCATTGCTCATGTGGAGGTAACGTCCTGCGTGGACCATGGGATAACGGTACGACCGATCGCTGACCTGGCATACGTACTGCTCGGGCTGTTCTTTCCGGCATCGCACAGGATCGTGATGATCGGCGCGGCGGCGGCAAGCAACATCAAGCCATTGGACGGTTGCAACATGTGATTGTTGTCACCTTGGCTTTACCGTGTGTGCTCCTATGTGGCGGTCTTCCTGTGTTCCCTGAGGCCAGGCCTCGAGTGCTTGAGATCGTCGCTGATGGCCAGTGATCAACGGTGATCGAAGGGTGTTGACATGTGTGGACACCGCGCCGAGTAATTTAACCGCTGGCCAGCTCTCGTTGTCCTTCCAAAGTAAGCGGGGAACAGTGAAGAGACTCGCGAAGGTCGTAACTGTTGCTGTGGGTGGCTTGGTGCTCAGTTTGACCTTGGTGTCGCCGGTGCGCGCTGAGGGAAGTTGGTCGAGTAGTGTGAGCGATGCCCTTACCGGATTCACATCCCGGGACTGGACCGACAACAACAGTGACTCGGCATCGACTCGTACGGTGTGGTCCGGTTGTTCGGTGGTAGCGGGAACCTACCAGAACACTACTCTCGACCTTGCTCGTAACAGGACGTGGCCGCTCCCCGATGTGACATACGGCGAGCGCACCTCGTCGTGTGGAACGTTCAATTGGGGTCGGATGACCGACGTCGGTAGCTACCACTGGACCATCAAGAAGATCAACGGATCGACCTCCGGCTGGCGAGTCAACGTAAACTCGCTGACCACCTACTACTGACCTGATGCCTTGATCATCTAGGATGGGGTGGCAAGTCAGCCATAAGGTCCTGACTTGCCGCCCCATGTCTGCCGTGTTCATGCCTCCAGAGGTTGACCCTGTGCCCGTACTGATCGCGGATTGTTCTTTCCGGTATCGCAAGGACATCCCGGTGTTCCGTGCCCTGACCGTCGAGTTCGAGCCCGGTGCGACCGTGCTGCTCGGCCCCAACGGTGCTGGCAAGTCCACGCTGCTGTCGCTGATCGTGGGGCTGCTGCAGCCCGACGCGGGCACGGTGCGAGTCGGTGACCTGGTCAGCGATGTCCGGCGTACCCGATCGCGGTACCGCCGCTCGGTCGGTTGGCTGCCACAGCACGTCGCCGCGATGCCCGGCCTGAAGGTGCGGGAGCAGGTCGCCTACGCCGGCTGGCTGAAAGGCCTCAACCGCCGTGACGCCTGGGTCAACGCGGCCCGCGCCCTGGGCCGTGTCGGCCTGCAGGACCTGGCGGAACGGCCCAGCAGGGCGCTCTCCGGCGGTCAGCTCCGTCGGGTCGGGATCGCGCAGACCCTCGTCCACGACGCGAAACTGATCGTCATGGACGAGCCGGCCGCCGGGCTGGACCCGCAGCAGCGGCGGGTGCTGCGCGAGGTGCTGAACTCAGTTGTCGGCGACGTTGACCTGCTCGTGTCGACGCACCAGACCGAAGACATCAGCGACATCTACCAGCACGTGGCAGTGCTGGACGACGGTGTCATCCGGTTCCACGGTGAGGTGCCGGCATTCCTGGCGCGGGCCAGGCCTGGCGTCGAGCCGTCCCGGCAGGCCGAGGACGCCTACGTGCAGTTCATCGGCGCCGAGGCATGAGCGCGGACGCGCACGGCGCCATGCGGACGATCTACCCCTGGCGTAGCCGCGCCGAGACCTACGTGACCGTGCCGATGCTGGCCCTCGTGCTGTTCCAAGGTGCGGCGGTCGTCGAAACGGCCACGCCCGGCTACTGGACGGCTGCGGTTGCCAAGGCCAACCTGATGCTGTTCATCGTGGTGCCGCTCTGCGCGGTCTGCGCCGCCTGGGAGGGGATGCGGCACCGCAGCGGCGGTATCGACACACAGACCATCGCTCGGCCGATGTGGACAGTCGTTTTCGTTGCGGTCGGCCCGACGCTGGTAATGGGGCTGGCCGGGGTCGTCGCGGCGGTGCTGTCGACCGCCCCTGCCGCAGTCGGCGCGCCCGGCGGTCCGCACCTCGGGCTGGTCGGCGTCTACCTGCTGGTGATGGTAGGGCACACCGTGGTCGGATACGGGCTCGGTCGCTGGCTGCCGCCCGCGCTCGCGTTGCCGGTCAGCCTGGGCGGCTCCTACATCTGGCTGGCCTACCCGGCCGCCGTCGAGCCGTTCTGGATCCGCCACATCAACGGGCTGTCCTTTGAAAGCTGCTGTGCGATCGATCAGCAGCCGGACGCGCGGGCGCTGCTGGCCGCCGCCCTGTTCGCCGTCGGTATCGGCGCAGGCACGCTGGTCGCCCTTGCCGGCGCCCGCCCGGCTCACGTCGGCGGTGCGTTGAGCTTCACCGCGTTGCTAGTGGTCGCGGTCACCGTGGCGGCACCGCTCGGCCCGTCTTCCGGCGGCCCGCGCGCCGGAGCGCCACAGTGCGTCGGGCAACGGCCCACGCTGTGCCTGTGGCCGGAGCAGGAGACGGCCCGGGATGCGATCCATCCGGCGCTGGCGTCGGCGTATCCCCGGCTCGCTGCGGTCGGCGTCACGCTGCCCGAGACGGTGACCAGCCAGGAGAGCAACGCGGCCGACGCTGTCTTCATCGTCCTGCCCGCCGAGTCGGACCCGCAGACGGCGGTGCTGAGTCTGGTCTCCAGCATCGTCCCGGACACCGTGCCCGCCTGCGCGGCCGAGGGGGAGTGGCCCGGTGCCCACAATCGTGCGGCGTTGCTGGTGTGGATGGCGCTGGCGGCCGGCGTACCGGCGTCGGAGCTCGGCCCGGTCGCGCCGCCGGAGCTGATCGACCTGGCGGTACGGGTGCGTCAGCTCGACGAGGACCGGCAGGCTGCCTGGTACCGAGCCAACCTCGCGCCGATGGCTGACTGCACCACCGTGCCGCGCCTCGACCCGGAACTTTTCGCGTCGGACGATCCGCAGTGATCTGGTGGTGGCGTACCCGCGCCCTGACGACGGTGACCGTCGCGTACGCCGCGAGCCTGGCCGCCGCGACGGTGATCGGCGGTGAGGTGCTGCCGCTGCCCAGCCTGGCCGGGGCGTTGCTGGTGCCGGTTGTGTTCGCCCTGCTGCTGCCGCTTGTCCCGATCGTCGTCCTCTGGCACGGCATCGACCGCAGCAGCGGTGACCTGGACACCACGGCGGTACGTTCGGTGGCCGCCCGCGACCTCGGTGTCGCCGCGGCGATGACGCTGATGACCGCGGTTGCAGTCGGCGTCGCCTCGGCGGTCGGCTGGTGGCAGCTCGGCCCCGGCTACCTGCGTAATCTCATCGGCTGCCTCGGGTTGGCCCAGATCGTCGCCCCGTTCGTCGGCGCACGGCTTGCAGCGGTGGTGCCGGTCGGCGCGGTGATCGTCAGTGCGCTGTTCGGCACCGGTGACGGTGGTCTGGTGCGTTGGTGGGCGTGGCCGATCGCCGATGCCTCCTCCGGGCCGGCCTTCGCCCAGGCCGTACTGCTGCTGGTGGTCGGTGCGGCAGTGGCGGTTCAGCCGAGGCTGGCCTGCCAGGCTAGGCGGATGGCGAGCAGGCCGATGATGCCGTTGCCGACCAGCGCCGTCACCAGCCGGCGCGTGGGCTGGCGAGCGCGCGGCCGAGAAGCGCGCCACCAGATGCCAGCAGGACCTGCCAACTGGCCGCTGCGACGAACACCGCTGCGACGAGTAGCAGGCTGCTGGTCGAATCTGCCGCTCCGCCCTGGTGGCCGACCACGAGAGCGGCGAAGTAGACGATGGTCATCGGGTTGAGCAACGTCAGCCCGACGAAGGCGGCGTACGTCCGGGCGATCGACCGCGCCGGTGCCGACTGCGGCGCTTCGGTCGCCGCTCGACGGGCCTGCATCGCTACGACGATTCCGCGTACCGCGTTCGCGGCGAGCACCACGGCGGCGGCTGCCCGCAGGATGCCGGTCGCCGGGTCGAGCAGTCGGGCGACGGCCGCGCCGTGCCGCAGCGACACCTGAGCAGAGACGGTGACGATCAGGACCCGATCGCGTCGACCGGGACCGCGATGCCGTAGCCGGCGAGCAACCCGGACGTCAGCGCGTCGAACACGTCAGGCCTATGTCGACCGACGTGCCGGGCCACAACCGGTTAGTGCCGCGCCGGGCCGGGCCGGGCCGAGCCAGGTCAGCGGCGGGTGGCGGCCAGCGCTCCGGCAGGCCGCCGAGCGTCACCGCGGCGACGGCACCTGCCATGAACAGGCCAGCGGTCGTGGTGCCGGCCGCGAGCAGCGCGAGTTCGACGCTGCGCCGGGCCAGAGACTGGCGACGATGGCGACCGTCAGGTAGTTCCAGCCCGAGTACCACCACTGGCGGCGTGGGCTGCCCTTGAAGCAGGGGAGCAGGAAGCCGAGGATCGCGGTGCCCGTCCACGCCGGCTGACGGTAGCAACGGCCTACCACCACCGCTGACCGGTCAGCTGATGGGGGTGCCGGATGTAGCCGCTGCCCAACGGGCGAGGGCTTCGCCGACCCGGTGGAAGCCATCGCCGACGGCGCTGAACGCGTAGCTGCCGTCGGCAAGGCGCTGGATCAGGCCGCGCCGCTCCAGGTCTGCCAGGCGCTGGGTGAGGGTGACCTGGTTGACCCCGGTGTCGCGGGTCAGGTCGGTGAAGCGGCGCGGCCCGACCAGCAGTGCGCAGTGCAGCTCAAGCATCCAGCGTTCCTGCATCAGTGACAGCAGGTCGTCGAGTTGGTGGTGGCGGGTGTCCGGGTCGCTGGTGTCGCCGGCCCAGGCCGCCATTTCGGCGAGCACCGGGCGCAGTCCGGTGCCGGTCGGCGTCAACGCGTAGCGGGTGCCCGGTGGGGTGGTGTCGATCACCGTACGGGTGACGATGCCGGCGGCCTCCAGCTCGCCGAGCCGGCGGGCGAGAGTGCTCGGCCCGATCGCCGGGACCGCCCGGCGCAGGTCGTTGAAGCCGGCCGGTCCGTCGAGCAGCGCGTGCACGATGTGCAGCGTCCAGCGCCCCCGCAGCCGACCCACGGCGGCCAGCAGTACGTCCTGCTCGACCTGCACGTCGCCACTGTATCCAGCGGCACACTTGTTAAAACTCAGTAGCTAGTACTATTTTTTTAGTCATGACTGAGTCAACGAAGCGGGCCCTGGTCACCGGTGGCACCGGCGGCATCGGCCTGGCCACCGCCCGTGCCCTGGCCGGCCACGGCTACGCCGTCACGATCGTCGGGCGCGACCAGCAGCGGGGCGACGCCGCCCGCGAGCAGGTGAGCGCCGCCGCCACGGGCTCCCGCTCCGCCGCTGGTCCGGTACCCGCCCGGTTCATCCGGGCCGACCTCTCCGCACTGTCCGCCGTCCGCGCCCTGGCCGACGACACCCGCGCCGCCGGCCCGCTCGACCTGCTGGTCAACAACGTCGGCGGGATCTACCGGCAGCACTGGCACACCGTCGACGGCATCGAGGCGACCTTCGCCATGAGCCACCTCTCCGGCTATCTGCTCACCGAGCTGCTGGTCGACGACATGATTGCCGCCGGGCACGGCCGGATCGTCAACCTCACCTCGGGCGCGATCCGGCTCGCCGACCGCACCCCGCTGGACCGGGTCGAGATGGCCGGGCGCTACTACGGCTTTCCTGCGTACGGGCGGGCGAAGCTGGCCAACCTCGCGTACACGATGGGTCTGGCCGACCGACTCGCCGGCACCGGCGTCACGATGCTCGCCGCCGACCCGGGGGCCAGCGCGACCGACATGGGCCGGTCGATGCGCGCGGACCTGTTCCCGATGCCAGCCCGGCTGGCCTTCCCGCTGATCTACCTCAACCTGTTCCGGGCCAGCGCGACCGATGCCGCCCGCAGCTCCATCGCCGCCGCCACCGCCGACCTGCCCAGCGGTACGGTGCTCGGCCCGAAGGGCACCCCGGTGCGCCCGGACGCGCGGGCCACCGACCCGACGGTCATCCAGACTGTCACCGCGCTCAGCCAGGCGACCTGCGCCTCCACTCACACCGACAGCCGGTCAGCGACTGCGGGACAGGATGCGCTGCCCGAGTAGCGTCACGTGGACCAGGTCGGCGGTCTCGTCCGTACCGTCGCCGGTCTCAGCTCCAGGGTGTCGTGTTCGGCAGGTCGGCGGCCGTCAACCGGCTGCTGCCCGACCTGGCGGCCCGGCCGCAAGCGGCTGCGGCTATTCGGCGACTGTGAGCTCGACACCGGTCAGCTTCTCGCTCTCCGTCCACAGCCGGCCAGCGGTGGCTGCGTTGTCGGCCGCCGGGCTGCGACGCGCGGCGACCGGCGGGCCGACCATGTCGAACAGCCGGCCCGGCCCCCAGTAGCTGCCACCGTCGACCGCCGGGTCGGTGGCGGCGCGCAGCGTCGGCAGCGCTCCGTCGCGCGGCCTCATCGCAATCAACCGGCTGACGGCGGTGACGAAGCCACCGGTGTGCCGGGCCAGGTCGGTGGCGGTCCACCCGGGATGGGCAGCGGTCGCCAGTACGGGAGACCCGGCTCCGGCCAGCCGACGTTGCAGCTCCAGGGTGAACAGCAGGTTGGCGAGTTTGCTCTGCCCGTACGCGGCCCACCGCCGGTAGCGACGCCGCTGCCAGTTCAGGTCGGCGAAGTCGATCCGGCCGGCGCGGTGGGCGTTGCTGGCGACGGTGACCACCCGGGCGTTGGCGCCGGCTTGCAGCAGCAGTGGCAGCAGCCGACCGGTGAGTGCGAAGTGGCCGAGATGATTGGTGCCGAACTGCAGCTCGAAGCCCTGCCGGGTGCGCCGCAACGGGGTCAGCATCACCCCCGCGTTGTTGATCAGCAGGTCAAGCCGGTCGTGGTCGGCGTGCATCGCCTCGGCGAACTCGGCCACCGAGTCGAGGTCGGCCAGGTCGAGCCGGGCGCAGCGCACCGTGCCGACCGGTTGCTCGGCGCGGATCCGGTCGGCCGCGGTGCCGGCCCGTCCGGCATCCCGGCAGGCGAGCACCACGTGGGCGCCTCTGGCGGCGAGCATCCGGGCGGTCTCGAAGCCGATGCCGGAGTTCGCGCCGGTGACGACGGCGGTCCGGCCGCTCTGGTCCGGCAGGTCGTCGAAGGTCCACGGTGTCATCGTCACTCCCGGGTCAGGGCCTCGCCGCCGGCGAACACGATCGTCACGGCGGTCTGCATTCCGTTTCGGTACTCGTCGACCGACGAGAGCTTGTGTTTCAAGCCGAACGAGGTGGCGTGCAGGTGCTCGGCCAGGTCCCGGGCGGACAGGCCGGCTGTCCGCCAGCGGTCGGCGACCCCGCTGTCGGCCAGGACCTGCTCGACCCCGTCGACCAGCCCGCGCTCGATCCGCTCGGCCAGCGAGCAGCGCAGCGTGGCCGCGGTGTTCAGCAGCTCCTCGAAGTTGCCGTGCACCGCGGCCCCGACCGACGGGCCCTGGCACGCTTCGAACGCGGCGAGGATCCGCCCGGGCGGGTCGAGGTCGTCGCGGGCGAAGGCCGCCCGGGTCGCCGCGCACACGCCGGTCACCATCCGGTCCACGGCGGCGACGAACAGCTCGTCCTTGGTCTTGAAGTGCAGGTAGAGCCCTTGCCGGGAGATGTCGGCCGCGCGGGCCAGGTCGTCCATCGAGGTCTTCCGGAACCCGTACCGGATGAACACGTCGATCGCGGCGTCGGCGATGGTGTCCCGTCGGGTACTGCCCGGCGTCACGCCGGGCGCTCCGTACGTCCCAGTGCCGAGAACGGGTACGCCACCCCGGTCAGCTGTTCGCTCTCGGACCACAGTCGGCTGGCCATGACGGTGTCCTTGGCCCGTGCGGAGCTGCGGGCCGGCGCGGGTGGCCCGGAGGCGCCGAACCGGCGGGCCGGACCCCAGTAACTGCCGGCGGCGGCCTGCGGATCGGTCGCGGCGCGCAGGCTGGGCAGTGCCCCGGCCGGTGGTCGCATCCGAATCATCCGCTCGACCCGCGACCGGCTCTCGCCGGTGGACCGGCCCTGGTGGCGGCCGATCTCGGTCGAGGTCAGGCCGGGATGGGCGGCGACGGCCCGCACGGTCGACCCGGCCTCGGTCAGCCGGCGCTGCAGTTCCAGGGTGAACAGCAGGTTGGCGAGTTTGCTCTGTCCGTACGCGGCCCATGGCCGGTAGCGGCGTTGCCGCCAGTTGAGGTCGTCGATGTCGATGCCGCCGGTCCAGTGGGCCAGGCTGGAGACGGTCACCACCCGGGCCGCCGGTGCCGCGTCGAGCAGCGGCAGCAGTTCGCCGGTGAGCGCGAAGTGGCCGAGATGGTTGGTGCCGAACTGTAGTTCGAAGCCCTGCCGGGTGCGTCCCAGCGGCGGTGCCATCACGCCGGCGTTGTTGATCAGCAGGTCGAGCCGGTCGTGGTCGGCGCGGTAGGCGTCGGCGAACGCGGTGACCGAGTCGAGGTCGGCCAGGTCCAGCTCGGCCCCGGTCACTGTGCCGGCTGGCTGACCGGCCCGGATCCGGTCCAGCGCCGATTCGCCCCTGCCCTTGTCCCGGTAGGTCAGCACCACGTGTGCGCCTTTGCCGGCGAGCATCCGGGCGGTCTCGAAGCCGATGCCGGTGTTCGCCCCGGTCACCACCGCGACCCGGCCGGTCTGGTCGGGAATGTCATCGAATGACCATGCAGCCACGCTGACCCCTCGCTTCTCCGTCTACTTGACAGGCGAGACAAGCTTTACGCGATGCACTCAATCTGTCAAGTATGCTGATCAGGAGCGGGCTCGAAGAGCAGTCGGATCACCGGGCCGGCGAGCGCCGCCGGGTCGTCGTCTGCGTCGTGCGGCAGCGCCCCGGACAGCCACAGGGTCGCGAAGCCGTGCACGATCGACCAGGCCGCCAGGCGGGCGTTGTCCCGGTCGCCGGCCGGCACCCGGGCGTCGTCCAGGCTGGCCCGTAGCGCGCGGCCGGCCCGTTGTCGCGCGGTGACCAGCTCCGGCGCGTCGAAGTTCAGCAGGCTCGGTTGGAACATCACCTCGAAGTGCGCCCGGTGGGACGCGGCGAACCGCACGTACGCCTGGCCGGCGGCGAGGATGTCACCGCCGGCCGCCGCCAACTGGGTCGCCAGCAGGTCGAGGCCCTCGGTGGCGATCGCGGTGAGCAGGCCGGTCTTGTCGCCGAAGTGGTGCGTCGGGGCGGCGTGCGAGACCCCCACCCGTCGAGCCAGGTCGCGCAGGCTCAGCGCCGCCACCCCGGATTCGGCGATCGCCTCGGCGGCGGCGGTCAGCAGGGCTCTACGCAGGTCGCCGTGGTGGTACGGCTGTTGCCGCATCGCGCCTCCCGTTATCTTTCCGTTGACAAGATGCTACCCGGAGCGGCTATCTTGTCAGTGACAAGATAGCGGGCGCGTGCAGTTCCGACCCCGAGGAGCACCCCTGATGAGTACGGCGGACCGATGGCTGACCGTGATCGCGCTGGTCAGCGTCCCGACGGTGATGTTCGGCGGCTACTCGTTGATGCGGCTGGCCGCCGCCCGAAAACTGACCGACTTCCAGTTGTCGCTGTTCCGGGCCGGCCACGCCCACGCCGGTGTGCTGCTGGTGCTGACCCTGACCGCACTGAGCATCGCCGCCCGCGCCGGACTGTCCGACCCGTACACCTGGGCAGTCGGCGCGCTGCTGGCCGCCGGCACGATCAGCCAGTCCGGCGGCTTCTTTCTGCACGCCGGGATCGGCCGCCCCGGACAGTGGTCGGTCGGCAACACCCTGACCGTGCTCGGCGCGGGGCAGCTCACCGTCGCGCTGCTGCTGCTCGCGTACGCCGTCGCAACCAGCTGACCTGCCGGTACGCCGACCGTAAGACTTTCGCAAGAGATCAACTACGGTCGGCCGGGCGCTGCCGCCGTAGGCTGATCCGCGTGTGGAAACGACTCCTTGCCAACCCGTTGAGCTGGCTGCTCGCCGTCGTCGTAGCCGCCGGACTCGCGTTCGGCGGCTACTGGTTCCAGCCGTGGAAACTGTTCACCGACGACGTGGTCGACGAGGCGCTGCCGCAGGTGCAGATCGCGGCGACCGGCACCCCGGCACCGGACCCCGCCGCTACCGGGTCCGCGTCGCCCGGGTCCGCATCGCCCAGCGCCGCACCGGCCAGCCCGTCACCGGCCGGGAACCGGTTGCTGGCCTCCGGCGAGTTCGTCACCCACGAGCACGAGACCAGCGGCACCGCCCAGGTCGTCGAGCTGGCCGACGGCCGCCGTCAGCTCGTGTTCCGCGACTTCGCCACCTCCAACGGCCCGGACCTGCGGGTCTGGCTCTCCGACCAGCCGGTGCTGGACGGCCGCGACGGCTGGTTCGTCTTCGACGACGGGCAGTGGGCCGAGCTGGACCGGCTCAAGGGCAACCGGGGTGACCAGGTGTACGAGATCCCCGCCGACGTCGACCTGACCAGCCTGACCAGCGTCTCCATCTGGTGCAAACGCTTCTCGGTGTCGTTCGGGGCAGCCGAGTTGACCGCCTGACAGCCATGGCCGCGCCCACCACCGGCGGACCGTCCCTACGGGTGCTCGTCGTCGACGACGATCCCACCGTGTCCGATGTGGTCCGCCGGTACCTGGAACGAGCCGGCTACCAGGTCACCCGCGCCGCCGACGGGGTCGCCGCGCTGGCCGCGGTCGACCAGTGCCGGCCCGACCTGGTGGTACTGGACCTGATGCTGCCAGGGTTGGACGGGCTGGAGGTGTGCCGGCGGCTGCAGCGGCAGGCCAGCGGCGTACCCGTGATCATGCTGACCGCACTTGGGGAGGAGGCCGACCGGGTGATCGGCCTGCAGCTCGGTGCCGACGACTACGTCACGAAGCCGTTCTCGCCCCGGGAGCTGGTGCTGCGGGTACAGTCGGTGCTCCGCCGCTCCGGGCCGCCCCCCGGCCCGGTCGGCGGTGAACCGCCGGTGGTCCGCGACGGCGAGCTCGCGCTGGACACCAGTCGGCGGTCGGCCCGGCTCGGCGACACCGAGCTCGCGCTGACCACCCGTGAGTTCGACCTGCTGCTGCACCTGGTCCGCCATCCGGCGAAGGCGTTCCGCCGGGAGGAACTGCTCGCCCAGGTGTGGGGCTGGAACTTCGGTGACCAGTCCACCGTGACAGTCCACGTGCGACGGCTGCGCGAGAAGGTCGAACGGGATCCGGCCCGACCCCTACGGATCGTCACCGTCTGGGGCGTCGGCTACCGCTACGAACCGGCGGCCGGCAATGCCTGACCTGCCCACCGGCGACGTCCTCGCCGTGTTCGCCATCGGGCTGGGCGCGTCACTGCTGATCGGTGTGCCGGGCGCGGTCGCGCTGCGGCTGCTGCGCCGGCACAGCATCGTCGTGCACCTGACCGTCCTGCTCACCGTCACCGTACTGGCGGTCCTCGCCGGCGTCGTCGGCGCGGCCCAGGCGATGTTCCTGTCCGTCCACGACCGGGACGTGGTGCTCCTGGTGCTCGCCGCGTCCGGAGCGGTCAGCCTGGCCGTCGGCTGGTGGCTGGGTGCCCGGCTGGCCCGGCAGGCGGTCTGGGCCGACCAGCTGCGTCAGCGGGAACGCCAGGCCGAGGCGAACCGGCGGGAACTGGTCGCCTGGGTGTCGCACGACCTGCGGACGCCGTTGGCGGGGCTGCGGGCCATGGCCGAGGCGCTTGAGGACGGCGTCGTCGCCGACCGGGCCACCGTCGCCGACTACCACCGGCGGATCCGGGCCGAGACCGACCGGATGACCCAACTCGTCGACGACCTGTTCGAACTGTCCCGGATCAACGCCGGCGCGTTGCGGCTGTCGCTGCGCCGGGTGCCCCTCGCCGAGGTGGTCTCCGACGCCCTGGCGTCGGCCGAGCCGCTGGCCCGGGCGCGGGGCATCCGGCTGGTCGCCGCCGAACGCGGCTGGCCGTCGGTCACCGCCAGCGAGCCGGAACTGGCCCGGATCATCGGCAACCTGCTTCGCAACGCGATCCGGTTCACCCCGTACGACGGGGTGGTGCAGGTCAGTGCGGGCCGCGACGGCGGTGCCGCCTGGCTGGCGGTGCACGACACCTGCGGCGGTATTCCCGAGGCGGACCTGCCGAGGGTGTTCGACGTGGCGTTCCGGGGCGAAACAGCGCGCAGCCCCGCTCCCGCCGGCCCGCCCCGAGCGGGGTCGCCGATCGGGCCGGCGTACCTGCCCAATTGGGCCGGACCCCGTCCCGAGCCGCCGCCGGCCGGCGGCGGGCTCGGCCTGGCGATCGTGCGCGGCCTGGTCGAGGCGCACGGTGGTCGGGTCGAGGTAGCCAACGCCGGCCCCGGCTGCCGGTTCCTCGTCCACCTGCCCGCCGCCGGTTGACCCTCGCACACGGTCAGCCGACCGGCAGGTCCCGCCGCCGCAGCCCGATCATGCCGGCGGCGGAGCCGGCCGCCAGCAGCGCCAGGACGACCAGCGGTACGGCCGACACCTGCCCGCCCGGCAGGCTCGGCAGATGCGTGAACGGGGAGAGATCGCGCAGCGGCTGCGGCAGTTGCAGCAGCGCACCGAACAGGTCGAGCCCGTCCAGCGCGGTGCTGCGGCCGTACCGCTTGGTCAGGACCCCGACCTCGATCGCTGTTTCCGTGACCAGAAATCTACGTAGCGTTCGCAAGGTGGTCAGTGAAGAGCCCGTCACCAGCGGGCATCACGCGTTGAATCGGGCCTGGCGTTGCAATGGCGGTTGCGGTCAACGCAACGATCAGTCAGGATGTGTTGCAATGAATTGAGACCGAACGCAGCGGAGGGCGGGGGGCGGATGCCCGGCGGACGGTTGACCTATCAGGACCGGCAGCGCATCGAGCAGGCGCTCGCCGACGGCGCCGGCTACGCCGAGATCGCCCGCCGGCTCGACCGGCCGACCTCCACGATCAGCCGGGAGGTCGGGCGCAACGGCGGGCCGGGCGGCTACCGGGCCACCGCCGCGCACCGGGCCACCGCGCACCGGGCCCGCCGTACCGGCCCGGTCACCCGGCCACCGGCCGACCAGGCCACCGGGTACGGCCGGGACACGGCCGCCGTGCAGGCCTTCGAGCAGCAGTTCGCCGCCCTGATGATCCAGTCCGGCTTCCCCCGGATGACCGCCCGGGTGCTGGTCAGCCTCTTCGTCAGCGACGGCGGTTCACTCACCGCCGCCGAGCTGGTCGACCGGCTGCGGGTCAGCCCGGCGTCGATCTCCAAGTCGATAGCCTTCCTGGAGCGGATCGGCTTCGTCGCCCGGCGACGCGAGCCGGGGCAGCGGCGCGACCGCTACGCCGTCGACGACGGCCTGTGGTACCGGGCCTGGTCGCTGCGGGTGCACGTCTTCCGGACCTGGGCGGACGCGGCGACCCACGGTGCCGCCGTACTCGGGCCGGACACCCCCGCCGGGGACCGGCTGCAGTTGATGGGCGAGTTCTTCGGGCTGGTCTGCCGGGACGTCGAGCGGATCACCGCCGAGTGGCAGTCGTTCCTGTCCACCCGCGGTCTGCCGCCGCAGCCGGATGCGCCCACCGCCGTCGCGGAGCCGGTCCGGTGACCGGCGAACCGGTCCGGCCCCGTGCCGGCCTCACCCGACGGGTGGTCGGCACCGGCCTGCTCGGCGGTATCGTGGCGCTGGTGACCACCGGCTGCACCGAGTCGAGCGCCGAGACCGGGTACCGGGTGCTCATCTGCAGCCGCACCACCGGTTACCGGCACGATTCCATCCCGGCCGGTGTCGAGGCCGTCGGCGAACTCGGCGCGGAGCACGGCTTCGCCGTCGACGCCACCGAGGACCCGGCCGTCTTCACCCCGGACAACCTGAGCCGGTACGCCGCCGTCGTCTTCCTCAACACCACCGGCGACGTGCTCGACGACGCCGGCCGGGCCGCGTTCGAGGGCTACATCAACGGTGGCGGCGGATTCGTCGGGGTGCACGCGGCCGCCGACACCGAGCACAACTGGCCGTTCTACGGCGAACTTGTCGGTGCGTACTTCGCCCAGCACCCGCCGGTGCAGCCGGCCACCGTCGAGGTCGTCGACCGGACCCACCCGGCCACCGCGCACCTGCCGACCCGCTGGGCGCGCACCGACGAGTGGTACGACTACCGGACCCGGCCGACCGACGCCCGGATCCTCGCGGTGCTCGACGAGACCAGCTACACCGGCGGGCAGATGGGGCAGCCGCACCCGCATGCCTGGTGCCGGACGTACGCCGGCGGCCGCACCTTCTACACCGGCGGCGGCCACACCGTCGAGGCGTACGCCGAACCGGCGTTCCGCGCCCACCTGCTCGGCGCGATCCGCTGGGCCGCCGGCCGGCCGCCGACCGACGTGGGCCGGTCGGCCGACGAAGCCGACCGGGACGTCACAGGGTGACGGCCGTGGCCCGGGCTCATCCGGACGGCCAGCGCTGACCTCCGAAGGTCGGTAACTATCCAAGATCTGATTGAACACGGAGTGTGACGTGGCGCACGCTGCAGACCGGTCCGAGTCCGGCTGCAGCAGCCTCCGAGGAGGAGCGCGTGTCAGAGCCAGTCCGTGGAGATCTCCCCGTCGTCCGTACCGTCCTGACCAGTCTTGCCGCGTCGGCCGCTCAGCGCGCCACCGCCGATCTGCCCCGCGACACCCGGCTGGTGCACCGCCGTGACGAACGCGAAGAACTCCTCGCCGGCCGGTTCGTCGACAGCCGCACCGGGCTGACGCCGGCTCGCCGCGTCGGCCCGTACCGCACCCCCGGCGGAGTCGACGTCTGGTACGAAACGTTCGTCGCCGCCCGCCGGCTCCAGGTCCGCGAGGCCGGTGCCGCCGCACCCGCGTTCGTGGTCACCCAGGCCCGGCCGCCGACCGTGCAACGTACCGGCACCGTCGTCGACATCGACGCCGGCACCGTCTGGATCCGCGGCGACCTGTTCGGCGGGCTGCCCGTCGACGCGTACGCCGGGCTGCTCGTCACCGGTGGGACGCTGACGCTGGGCACCGCGACGGTACCGGGCGACGTCGTCGAGGTGCCCGCGCCGCTGAGCGCCGTACTGCGACTCGACCCCGCACCCGACCCGCCGCCGGCCGGCGGCGTCGGCGGCTGCCACAGCGCCGGGACCGCCAGCACCCTGCCCACCTCGGTGACCTTCCGCTTCAAGTCCGGCGTAGTCGAGATCGTCGGCGACCCCGGCGCCGCCACGGCCTGAGGACAGCAGTTCCGGTTCGGCCCGGCCACCGGGGACCGGACGTTCGTCGAACAGCTCTGGACGCTGATGCTCGGCTACACCGTCGAACCGACCACCGTGGACGCCACCGGAGTCGGTGCCGACCCGGCCGGCAACCCGTTGACCGACTTCACCGGCACCGGCACCATCCGCGACGCCGGGCTCGGCCTGCCGGTCGTCGTCGTCACCGACCCGGCGATTCTCGGCGAGGCGTCCACTGCGGCGACCTGGCTGCTGCGGGTCACCGGCCTGGCCGCCCGCTGGTACGCCCCGGACCCGCGGGAACACCCGCTGGACAGCGCGTGGATGGTGATCGGTGCCAGACCGCGCCCACCCCGGCGCTGCTCGGCCGGCTGGCCGGCGCGCTCGACCTGGTCGCCGACGGCCCGACTCTGCTCGGCGCACCGGGGGAGCGGGTGGTGTTCGGCTGCGCCGGGCTCGGCCACCACCTCGCCCCGGATGGCGGCAGCGTCGAGTTCACCGATCCGACCGAACTCGCCGGACGGTGGCTGCACGCCGTACAGGCGGTGGTGGACCGGGACTGGACGTGGCGCGGCGCCGGCTCACCGACGCTGACGCTGCGGCGCACCGTACGGCTACCGGACGCCCCCGGTGCACCGCAGACCGTCACCGACGTCGGCGTGATCGAACTGGTCGACTCGGTCAACGTGCAGGCCGGCACCGGCGACCCCGATCGCGGCTTCGTCCGGATGGTCTTCCTCGACGCGGTGGCGGCACCGCTGGGTCCCGACGGGCTGCCGTACGAGCCGCAGGTCGACTACGACCTGGAGTTCCGCCTCGAAACCGGCGAGGTGGTGCGGCAGGTGATCTCGTCGACGCTGCCGATCGTCACGCCGCCGAGGCAGGTGCCCCGGGTGGTCGCCGCCGGCATCGCGCTCACCCCGTACGGCACCGACGCGTCGTACGCGGCGACCACGCCCCGGATCCGGCGACTCTGGCTGGAGTTCGTCGAACCGCTGGCCGACCCGCGTGACGCCTACTTCGTCCGGCCGTTGACCGTCACCCCGGACCCGATGCTGCTGCCCGACACCGAACCGGTCGCCGACCCGGCCACCGTGCCGACCCTGCCGCTGGACCCGGAACCGGTCCGGGTGATCACCCCGGGCCAGGTGCAGGACCTGGCGGGATACGCCACCATGCAGCGCCTCGAACCGGCGGCCGACAGCGACCGGCACTTCCTGGTGCCGCTGCCGCCCAACACCGACCCCGGCTCGCCGGAGCTGTTCTCGTTCTACACCTACGAGATCCGCGTCGGCCACGACTGTGGCCCGCTCGACGATCCGCTCTGGTCCACCGCCCAGGGCCGGTACGGCGAGCCACTGACCTTGGAAGGGGTGGCGCATCCGGCACCGGAGCTGGCCGCCACGGTGCTCGCCGAACCGGACGGTGCGGTGCGGGTCCGGGCCCCGTACGCCGTCCCGTACCTCGGGCTGCGCCGGGTGTTGCCGGACCCGCCGAACACCCAGCTGTGGGCGGTGCTCTACGCCCGGGTGATGCAGGCCGACGCGAGTACGCGGCGCAACGTGCAGGTCGGCCTGCGCCCGTTGTGGTTACCCCGACGACAGCCCGGTCCACGTTCGGTGCCGTTGCCGGTGGAGGGGGAGACGACCTGGTCGGGGGCGGACGTGCGGGCGGCACTGGAGGCGGCCGGGTTGCCGCCCGGGCTACCGGTCAGCGTGCTCGTCGTCGAGGTGCTGCCGGAGCCGAACGGAAGCTTCGCCGACCCGCTCGGCGGCGACCTGGGCCAGGTCCGGATCCTGCGGACGTCGCCGCTGTCCGCCGTCGACCGCGACTGCTGCGTGTCGTGACACCGGCCGTCCGCCAGGCCGGTGCTTGGCGGTAGGAGCGGAGTCTCCGGGCCCGGTCAGCCGTCGGCGTCGGCAGCCGGCCCGGGAACTCCGCAGCTTGCGGGTTCATCCGGCCGTGCAGCTGACGTTGCCGGGTGGCTGGCTGGTGCTGCTGGTGGTGCAGTGGGTCGATGCTGCTCGGCCCAGTCAGTCCCAGGCTTGGCCGAGGGCGTGCAGTTGGTCGGCGTACTCGATGCGGTCCGGCCACGTCGTCGGCCAGGCCGCCGTTCCGTACGCCGCGCCGAGGAACGCCCCGGCCAGACAGGCGATCGAGTCCGAGTCACCGGAGGTGGCCGCCCCGCGGGCCAACCCGCCCACCGGGTCGTCGGCATGCCACAGCGCGCAGAGCAGCCCGGTGGCCAGGGCCTCCTCCGCGATCCAGCCCTCCCCGGTGACCCGGCAGGCGTCGCCGCCGTCGTCCCCGGCCGCCAACGCCGAGTCGAGCCGGTCCAGTGCGTCGAGACACTCATCCCAGCCCCGGGAGATGAACCCCGTCGGACTGTCCGTTCCCGGCCGCTGCCACAGCGGGCCGAGCCAGTCGTCGCGGTACACCTCCCGCTGCCCGCGACAGTGCTCACGCAGCAGGCCCGGCAGCGCCGGTAGCGGCGTACCCGCGCGCAGCAGCCGGACCGCGACGGCGGTCAACTCGCTCGCGGCCAGCGCGGTCGGGTGTCCGTGGGTCAGCCCGGCCTGCAGTTGCGCGACGCCGGCCACGGTGTCGTCGTCGTAGGCGTCGACCAGACCGACCGGGGCGACCCGCATGTTCGCCCCGCAGCCCTTCGACCCGGCTACGGTGGCCTGCTGCCAGGCCACCCCGGTGGCCAGTTCGCCGCAGGCCCGCAGGCAGGTCATCCCCGGGGCCCGGTTGTTGTCCGGGCTGGCCGCCCAGGCCAGGAACCGGGCCCGGAGCAGCGGTTCCAGCCCGTCCGGGGTGGCGGCCGGGGCGTCATGCAGCGCCCAGCCGACCGCGAGGGTCATCTGGGTGTCGTCGGTGACCAGCGCCGGCTCGCCGGTCAGCTCACGCGGCCCGGCCTGGCCGTACCGGTGGTGGATCTCGGCGACCGTCAGAAACTCGGTCGGCTTGCCGAGTGCGTCACCGTACGCCAGCCCGAACAGGCACCCGGACGCCCGGTCACCCGCCGCGCTACCCACCGCCGTGTCACCCACCGCGACCTCCCCCGTCTCGTCCCGGTCGGCAGGCTAGTCGGGCCGGTCAACCGGCGTGCGTCCCACCCTCGGCACCCGGCACGACACCGGACGCCAGCAGATGCGCGCTCAACGCGCCGTCGATCGACGGCACCCAGACGTTCTGGCAGTACTGGAGCGTCCGGCAGCAGAAGCGCACCGGCGGCACCATCACCACCGCCAACCACTTCGACGCCTGGGCGCGCGCCGGGATACAGCTCGGCTCCAACCACAGCTACCAGGTGATGGCGACCGAGGGCTACCAGAGCCAGGGGAGCTCCGACATCAACGTCTGGGGGGCGGCAGCGGCAACCCCGGACCGTCCCCGACCGGCAACCCTGGCAACCCGGGTGACCCGGGCCAGAGCAACTGCACCGCCGTGCTGTCGGCCGGCCAGCAGTTCGGCGACCGGTTCAACCTCAACGTCTCGGTGCAGAACGTCAGCAACTGGACGGTCACCCTCAGCCTGCACGGCGGACAGAGCCTGCAGAACAGCTGGAACGCCTCGGTCAGCGGCACGACCGGGAACATCACCGCCAGGCCGAACGGTAGCGGTAACAACTTCGGAGTGACGATCATGCACGGCGGCAACTGGACCTGGCCGACGGTCACCTGTCGAACATGACCCCGACCGACCGTCGATAGCAACCACTGTCGACAGGAAACATCGTGGGCGGGTCGACCCTGCTGGGAGGGTCGGCCCGCCCCGGTGCGCGCCCCGGTCGCCCATCCGGTGGTCAACCCTTGACGCAGACCACCTGCCGCAGGTGCGCCACCACCTCGACCAGGTCGGCCTGCTCGGCGAGCACCTGGTCCAGGTCCTTGTACGCCGCCGGGATCTCGTCGACCACACCGGCGTCCTTGCGGCACTCCACCCCGGCGGTCTGCTCGGCCAGGTCGTCGACGGTGTAGGTCTTCTTCGCCTTCGACCGCGACATCCGCCGACCCGCACCGTGCGACGCCGAGCAGTACGCCGCCTCGCTGCCCCGACCCCGCACGATGTAGGAGCCGGTCCCCATCGACCCGGGGATGATGCCCAGTTCGCCCCGCCCGGCCCGGATCGCCCCCTTGCGGGTCACCAGCAGCGGCACCCCGTCGTAGACCTCCTCGGCCACGTAGTTGTGGTGGCAGGAGATCGGCTCGTCGAAGCGGACCGCCGGCACCGCCGTGCGCAGCACCCGGCAGAGCAGCGCCAGCATGACCGCCCGGTTGCGGGCCGCGTACTCCTGCGCCCAGGCCAGGTCCCGCCGGTACGCCGTCATCTCCGCCGTGTCGGCGAGGAAGACCGCCAGGTCGCGGTCGGGCAGGTCGGCGTTGTGCGGCAGCTTCCGGGCCGCCGCGATGTGCCGCTCGGCCAGCTCCTTGCCGATGTTGCGGGAGCCGGAGTGCAGCATCAGCCAGACTTGGCCGGCGTCCGGACCGCCCTGCTCGACGCAGACCTCGATGAAGTGGTTGCCGCCGCCGAGCGTGCCGAGCTGACGCTGCGCCCGGGACTCCAGCGCGGCGACCCCGGGGTGCAGGCCGGCGAAGCCGGACCAGAACCGGTCCCAGCCGGCGGTCGGCAGACCGTGCACCCGGCGCGGGTCGACCGGGGTGTCGCGGGCCTGGAAGCCGACCGGGACCGCGGCCTCGATCGCGGTACGCAGCGCGCCCAGGTCGTCCGGCAACTGCGCGTCGGTCAGGCTGGTCCGCACCGCGGACATGCCGCAGCCGATGTCGACGCCGACCGCCGCCGGGGCCAGCGCCTGACGCATCGCGATCACCGAGCCGACGGTGGCGCCCTTGCCGTAGTGCACGTCGGGCATCACCGCGACGCCGTGCACCCACGGCAGCGTGCCGATGTTGCGCAGCTGCTGGCTGGCGTGCGGCTCGATGGTCGCCGGATCGGTCCAGACCTTGACCGGGGCCCGGGTCCCGGGCAGCAGGGCATGACTCATCGGAAACTCCTCGGTAGGGGAAACGCGACGGTGATCCGGTGCCGGCCGGCGGCACCGGGAAGGGACCGGCGTGCATCGCCGGAGGGATCGGCGAGGATCAGCGGGACTGCCGGTGGGCGCGGCTCAGCCTCGTCGGGCGGTGGCAGGTTTCGCCAGCGGTCGCATCGGTCGCTCCTCGGTCGTCACGGTGCCGCTCACGCTAGCGGCCGCTGACCGGCGGCGACAATCGGATTGTCGTCGGTGCGGGCGCCCCGGGCGCGCCGGGAGGCGGCGTAGGTGACGGTACGGAGCCGTTGGATCAGCCCACCCGTTCGCAGCCGCAGCGGAGGGTGACCGGTCGGGTCGAAGGCGAGGGCGGCGTCAACGGCGGACGGCAGCGGCTCGCCGACGTCGATCCGACCGAACGTCCGCCAGTGACTGGTGGCGGTGGCCGCCGCCAGCCGCAGCACGATTGGGCGACGGGCGGCGACCTCGGCGAGCTGCTCGACCGCGCCGCCGAGGCGACCCGGGGCGGCCGGAAACGCGGCCAGGTAGATCCGGTGCCGACCGTGCCGCAACGACAGGATGCTGCCGTACGTGGTGGCGAAGTCGCGCCGGGGTAGCGGAAGGTGGCGCAGGACCGGCGCTCGGCCGGCGCTGGACACCAGCAGGTCGACCGGGCGGTCCGGGACCTGGATCCGGACCGCAAGGCCGAGGATGTCCGGCCAGCCGGGCGGGGTCGGGGTGCCCCGGGAGAACCGGATGACGGCCGGCCAGCGCCCCGCTGGCAGGAACCAGTCGGCGAGCGGGCCCCAGAGCTGGACCTCGCCGGTGAACGAGCAGCCGCGCGGGTGCAGCAGCCGACCGCCCCGCACATGCGCCAGCCAGGCTCCGAAGGTCACGGCGAAAGGCGTACCCAGGTTCGGGGCGATCTACCGCCGATGGTCGGCGTCAGGGCTGTCCGGCCGGTTTCCCGGCTGCTGCGCCCGGCGGCCGCCAGCTGCGGCGCTCACCGGCCGGCCGGGTCCGTTGCCAGGTCCGTCGCCGGGTCCGGCCGCGTCGGATCGGCGACCAGCAGGCATGCTGGAGCCTGTTGATCGTGCGGCGTCGCCGACGCGGGTGTCCGGTACAGGCCCTGCCCGGAGGCCACCGAGGCGGGCGGTCGGGTCACCGCCGACCCGGACACCCGCCAGATTGAGATCGTGCTCAGCGCGTAAGGAGAATCCCGACATGTCCGTATCATTACCGTCCGGCCCTGTCTTTCCCGGCAACTTCCTCTGGGGTACGGCGACCGCGTCGTACCAGGTCGAGGGGGCCGCTGCGGTGGACGGCCGCACACCGTCCATCTGGGACACCTTCGCGCACACCCCCGGTCTGGTCACCAACGGCGACACCGGTGACGTGGCCTGCGACCACTACCACCGGCTGGAGGAGGACCTGGACATCCTCGCCGAGCTCGGCGTCGGCGCGTACCGGTTCTCGATCTCCTGGTCCCGGGTGCTGCCAGGGGCCGGCAGCCAGCTCAACCAGCGGGGCGTGGACTTCTACTCGGCGCTGGTCGACGGGCTGCGGGCCCGGGGGATCGCGCCGGTCGCCACCCTCTACCACTGGGACCTGCCGCAGGAGCTGGAGGACGCCGGCGGCTGGCCGCACCGGGACACCGCCGAGCGGTTCGCCGAGTACGCCGGCCGGATGGGCGAGGTGTTCGGCGACCGGGTGCACACCTGGATCACCCTCAACGAGCCGTGGTGCTCGGCGTACCTGGGCTACGGCTCCGGCGTGCACGCCCCGGCGCGTACCGAGCCGGCCGCCGCGCTGGCCGCCGTGCACCACCTCAACCTCGGCCACGGTCTGGCGGTACGCGCGCTGCGGGCGAGCATCGACCCGGCGGCCCGGGTCAGCGTGACGTTGAACCTGCACCACGTGCGGGGCGAGTCGCCCGGCGACGCCGAGGCGGTACGCCGGATCGACGCGCTGGCCAACCGGGCGTTCCTCGGGCCGATGCTGGACGGGGCGTACCCACGGGACCTGATCGACGACACCGCGGCGGTGACCGACTGGTCGTTCGTGCGCGACGGCGACGAGGCGGCCGCGCACGCCCCGCTGGACCTGCTCGGGGTGAACTACTACAACCCGGTGCTGGTCCGCCAGTGGGACGGGGTGTCGCCACGGTCGACCGCCGACGGGCACGCCGACGGGGCGGCCTCGCCGTGGATCGGTGTCACCGACGTCGAGTTCGTCACCCAGCCCGGCCCGTACACCCAGATGGGCTGGAACATCGACGAGACCGGGCTGACCGAGCTGCTGCTGCGGCTGCACCGCGACTACCCGGGGCTGCCGATGATGATCACCGAGAACGGGGCGGCGTTCGACGACGTGCTCGACGACGACGGCCGGGTCCGTGACCCGCGCCGGGTCGACTACCTGCACCGGCACCTGACCGCGGTGGCCGAGGCGATCGACGGCGGCGCCGACGTGCGCGGGTACTTCGTGTGGTCGCTGATGGACAACTTCGAGTGGGCGCACGGGTTTGGCAAGACGTTCGGCATCGTGCACGTCGACCGGCAGACGATGCGGCGTACCTGGAAGGAGAGCGCGCACTGGTACCGGCGGGTGGTGGCCGCTAACGCGCTGCCGACCGCCCGCTGATCGGGCCGGTCGGCCCGGTGGTGCCGGTCGCCCCGGCACTGCCGGCCAGCCGCTGACCGCGAACTGCCCGGATTCGGTTCACCTATCGACCTGATAATTCCGATCGACATGCTAGACATTGCCGGTCCGGTCCGGCACCCTCGACAGGGTGGACTGGGTATTGGTGCTGGCCGGTTGCGGCATCGGGATCATCGTCGGGCTGACCGGCATGGGCGGCGGGGCGCTGATGACCCCGATGCTGGTGATCTTCTTCGGCGTGCCGCCGCTCGCCGCCGTCTCCAGCGACCTGGTGGTCAGCGCGGTGATGAAACCGGTCGGCGGGCTGGTGCACATCCGGCGGCGTACCGTGCACTGGTCGCTGGTCGGCTGGCTCTGCCTGGGCAGCGTGCCGAGCGCGTTCGCCGGCGTCCTGCTGCTGCGCTCGCTCGGCGACGGCGAGCGACTGCAGCAGGGCATCAAGGTGGCGCTCGGGGTGGCGCTGGTACTGGCCGCCGCTGGTCTGGTCTTCCGCACCTACACCCGGATGGCCGAGCACGCCACCCGCCGCCGGGCCGGCGCCGCAGACCATCGCGCGGATGATGCCGCACCGGCCGAGCCGGCGCTGCGGGCCCGGCCGCTGCCCACCGTGCTGATCGGTGCCGTCGGCGGTCTGATCGTCGGGATGACCAGCGTCGGCTCCGGTTCGCTGATCATCATCGCGTTGCTGATGCTCTACCCGCTGCTGCGGCCCGCCTTTCTCGTCGGCACCGACCTGGTGCAGGCGGTACCGCTGGTGATCGCCGCCGCCGTCGGGCACCTGCTCTTCGGTGACTTCCGCCTCGACCTGACCACCTCGCTGCTGCTCGGCGCGGTGCCCGGCGCGTGGCTCGGCGCACAACTGTCGTCGCGGGCACCCGGCGGCCTGGTCCGCCGGGCGTTGACCCTGGTACTGCTGGCCAGCGCCATGAAACTGCTCGGCGTGCCGGACATCCCGCTGCTGGTGGCCCTCGCCGCCGTCGTGGTCGCCGGGTCACTCGGCTGGATGGCCGCCCGCCGCCGGCACGGCCTGCCCGCGCTGGCCCGTACCGAGCTGCGTGAGCCGGACCGGCCGGCCGACCGGTCCGAACCGCTGCGGGTCGGCGGCCGGTGACGGTCAGAACACCGTCCCGATCAGTGGTCTGCAGCCAGCGGCGCAGGTTGATCATGATGGTGGTTCTGCGGCGGCGACCTGCCCGCCGGCCGCGCCCGGCGGCTGCCACAGTTGCTCCGCCGGTGCGGTACCGCACCCCGTTAGCGCCGTCGTCAGCACCACACTCCGCAGCGGCTGATCTCGCCTCGAACGCACCTGCTTTTCTCTGCCCCGTCCCGTCCACAACGGCTACCCGACACAGTTACGGTTCGGGCCGCCGGCTGACACTATGTCCAGATGGACTCTCGGCGACATCCACTCACCGTGCCGCGGTCCAAGCGGATCCGGCTGGTGGTCGACAGCGACGCGCGCAATGAGGCCGACGACCAGTACGCGATCGTGCACGCACTGCTCACCCCCCGGTTCGACGTGCGCGGGCTGGTCGGCGCGCACTTCGGCGTCCGAAACGGCCTGGACACCGCTGCCGCCAGCGTCGCCGAGATCCACCACCTGCTGGAGCTGATGCGACTGCCGGCTCCGCCGCCGGTGGCCGCTGGGGTCAGCCGTCCGCTGCGGGACGCGGTCGGCGGAGCACCCGGGGTCGACCTGATCGTCGCCGAAGCCATGCGCGACGATCCACTGCCGCTGTTCGTGGCCTTTCTCGGGCCGCTGACCGATCTCGCCGCCGCGCTGCGGGTCGAGCCGAGGATTGCCGGGCGGTTGACCGCCGTCTGGATCGGCGGTGGCCCGTACCCGGACGGTGGTGCCGAGTTCAACCTGGGTAACGACGTCGACGCCGCCAACGAGGTGTTCGACTCCGAGGTGGAGCTGTGGCAGATCCCCAACGCGGCGTACGGCATGATGCGGGTCGGTCTCAGCGAACTCGCGGTCCGGGTGGCGCCGCGTGGGCCGGTCGGTGCGTACCTGTTCCGGCAACTCGTCGAATTCAACGACGCGATGGGTGACAATGCGAACTGGCCGGCAGGGGAGTCGTGGGTCCTCGGCGACTCCCCTGCCGTCGGGGTGCTGCTGGACGAGCACTGGATGGATCACCGCCAGATTCCGGCACCGATCGTCCGGCCCGATCTGAGCTATCAGCACCGGCAGGACCGCTCGCGGACGATTCGGGTCTACCACCGCGTGGACTCCCGGTTCGTGCTGGAGGACCTGTACGCGAAGCTGACCCTCGCGTACGGCTGAAGACGTTGGCTAAGGTCGATCCGATGCACCGGATCGACGACACGGCGCCAGCGGCGCGCTGGGAAGACGCGTTCCTCACCGGCAACGGCGAGTACGGGCTGATGGTGTACGGCGACCCGACCGCCGAACGGATCGTGGTCGACCATCACCGGTTCGTGCTGCCCAACGGCACCCGCGGCCTGCGGCCACCGGAGCTGGCGGGGGTCATCGAGCAGGTCCGGGACCTGATCCTGGCCGGCCGACGGACCGAGGCCGGTCGGCTGCTCGCCGCCGGCCGGCAGCTGGAGTGGACCCAGTCGTTCCACCCCGGCTACGCGCTGACCGTCGACGACCTGACCGTCGACGCGCCGGCTGGCCGGGCCGCCGAGCCGGCGCCGCTGCCCGCCGACTACCTGCGTACCACTGACTTCACCACCGGTGAGATCACCGTGCGGTGGGCCGGCGGCGGAACCCGGCAAGCCTTCGTCTCCCGCGCGGACCGGGTCGCCGTGGTCCGGCTGGCTGCCGGCCCATGCCTGCTCGGCGCGACCGGCGACCTGCCCGGCCGGCCGGCCGACGTCAGCTACGACATCACCGCCTACCGGCGCGACGGGTACGCGTTCCTGCGGGTCCGGGGCAGCTATCCGGCCGGCCTCGGGGCGTACGGCTTCGAAGGACTGACCCTGGTGACCGGCGACACCGAGATCCTCGGCGACCGGATCCTGATCGGCGGGGACGCGCTGGCGCTGACCGTGCTGGACCGCTACGACGCGCCGGGCTGGGGCACCGGGGTGCTGCACGCGCGGCTCGCCGGGCTGGCCGATCAGCAGCCGGGCGCCGACTACCAGCGGCTGCTGGTTCGGCACGTCGCCCTGCACCGGCCGATGTACCAGCGGGTCGAGCTGCGGTTGCGGGTCGACGAGGCCGACCGGCGCCGTCCGGTCGGTGAGCTGCTCGACGCCCAGCGCGCCGACGACCAGCGACTGTCACCGGCGCTGCTGGAACGGCTGTTCCACGCCGGCCGGTACCTGCTGATCAGCTCCAGCGGGGCGCTGCCGCCCCGGCTGACCGGGCTCTGGCTCGGCTCCTGGGACGCCGCCTGGGCCGGCGACTTCACCACCGACGCCAACCTGAATTTGCAGTTGTCCGGGGCGAACATCGGCGCGCTGCCGGAGGTGACCGCTGCGCACCGACGGTTGATCGCCGGCCAGGTCGACGACTGGCGACGCAACGCGCGGGCGGTGTACGGCGGCCGAGGCCTGCTCGCGCCGGGGCGCACCGACGGCGAACACGGGCACCTGTTCCACTTCTGCGACGAGTGGCCCTGGCCGGCCTGGCTGCCCGGCGCGCACTGGCTGCTGTACCCGCTGTGGGAGCACCACCTGGTCACCGGGGAGCCGCTGGGGGAGGTGGCCGGTTGGCTGGTCGAGGCGGCCGAGTTCTTCGAGGATTTTCTGACCCGGGTCGACGACGACGGCCGGTACATGATCGTGCCGTCGTTCTCCGCCGAGACCGGGCCGCCCGACGAGCACGACGAGCCGGTCTACCCGGCGGTGAACGCCACCATGGACATCGCCGCCGCCCGGCACGCGATGCGGGTCGCGGGCGGGTTGACCGGTGCGCCCCGGTGGGCCGATCTGGCCGCGCGGCTGCCCGGATACCTGGTGGACGAGCGGGGCGCGCTGGCCGAGTGGGCGTGGCCCGGATACCGCGCCGACGACGACCACCGGCACATCAGCCACCTCTACCCGGTCTGGCCGCTGCACGAGATCACCCCGGACGGCACCCCGGAGCTGGCCCGCGCGGCCCACCGGGCACTGGCGGTACGCGGCGACGAGAACCTGTCCGCGCACGGCAGCCTGCACCGTGCGCTGGTCGCCGCCCGGCTGCGCGACGCCGACCGGGCCGCCGCCAACCTGCGGAAGATCATCTGCGCGGACATGTTCTTCCGGTCGTTGATGAGCGCCCACAACCCGGGTCTGCAGACGTACAACGCCGACGCCGTGCACACGCTGCCCGGCGTCCTGATCGAGATGCTGGTCGATTCGCGCCCCGGGTCGCTGCACCTGCTGCCGGCCTGGCCGGGCGAGCTGCCCGGCGGCACCCTGCGCGGGGTGACCTGCCGGGGCCGGATCACCGTCGAGGAGCTGACCTGGGACGCCACGACGCTGCGGGTCCGGCTCCGCTCGGCGCTCAGCCAACAGGTGGCAGTACGCAGCCCGTACGGTGCGAGGGCGGTGGACCTGCCCGCCGATGAGCCGGTGGAGCTTTCCCTGCATACTTAGGCGATGCTTACCTCACTTCGGGCCGGTCGGGGTGAGCGTGTCGGACGGGATGTTACCCAAAGTGGTCGTAGCTTTACGACACGTCGGCGGCTTGGTGGGCTGCTCGTTGCCGTACTGCTGCTGGCCCTGACCGTCTTCGCCAGCCTCGCCCTCGGATCCCGCGACATCGCGCTGCCAGTGGTGGTCGAGGCGCTGGTCGACCGCGACCCGGCGGTCAACGACCACGTGGTCATCTGGGACCTGCGGCTGCCCCGGACCGTGATCGGACTGCTCGCCGGTCTGGCACTCGGACTTTCCGGCGGGCTCATGCAGGGACTGACCCGGAACCCGATCGCCGACCCTGGGCTGCTCGGCATCAACGCCGGAGCCTCGCTCGCCGTCGTCGTCGCGATCACCTGGCTCGGCATCGGCACCACCGCCGGCTACATCTGGTTCGCGTTCGGCGGCGCGACCCTCGCTGCGCTGCTCGTCTACGGCATCGGGTCGATGGGCGGCGACGGCGCGACTCCGGTGAAACTCGCCATCGCCGGCTCGGCGCTCACCGCCGTGCTCACCTCGCTGATCACCCTGGTGCTGCTGACCAACCTGCAGACCCTGGAACGCTACCGGTTCTGGCAGGTCGGCTCGCTGGTCGGGCGGGACCTCGACACCGCCCGTACGGTGCTGCTGTTCATCGCCGTCGGCACCCTGCTGGCGCTGGTCTCCGGCCGGGTGCTCAACGCGCTCAGCCTCGGCGACGACGTCGCCCACGGGCTCGGCCAGCACGTGGTTCGGGACCGGGCGGTCATCATGACCGCGACCGTGTTGCTCTGCGGCTCGGCGACGGCGCTCACCGGACCGATCGTCTTCGTCGGGCTGGTCGTGCCGCACGCCGCCCGCTGGGTGACCGGGCCGGACTACCGGTGGATCCTCGCGTACAGCGCGGTGCTCGGTGCCGCTTTGCTGATCGCGGCCGACGTGCTCGGCCGGCTGGTCGCCCCGCCCGGTGAAGTCGAGGCCGGCCTGGTCGTCGCCTTCCTCGGCGCACCGGTGCTGATCGCCCTGGTCCGCCGCTCCCGATTGGCCAGCGTGTGACCGCCGGTCTCGGGCTTCCCGCGCTGGGCCGGCTGCGGCGTCGCCAACGCCGCCGGACCACCGTCGTGCTGGCCGGGTTGGTCGGGGTCGTCGCCGTCTTCGCCCTGCTCAGCCTCGGTCTCGGTGCCTACCGGATCTCGGTGGACGGGGTATTCCGCACGCTGATCGGGCAGGGCGACGGCCGCGACGACTTCATCATCCTCAGCCTGCGGCTGCCCCGACTGGTCGCCGGGATTCTGGCCGGTGCCGCGTTCGGCCTGGCCGGTGGCATCTTCCAGACCCTGCTGCGCAACCCGCTGGCCAGCCCGGACATCATCGGCGTCACTGGCGGGGCCAGCGCCGCCGCGGTGTTCGCGCTGGTCATGCTGGGCGCCGGCAGCCTCGGCGTGTCGGTCGCCGCGTTCGTCGGTGCGGCCGGTACGGCGACCGCCGTCTACCTGCTCTCCTGGCGGGGCGGGCTGACCGGGTACCGGTTCGTGCTGGTCGGCATCGCCGCCGCGTTCATGGCGCACGGTGTCCTCGGCTACCTGCTGACCCGGGGGGAGGTACGCGAGGCGCAGATGGCATTGTCGTGGATGGTCGGCAGCCTGGGCAGCGCCCGTTGGCCGGAGATCGCCGTCCTGGCGACGTTGCTCGGCGTGCTGACCCCGGCGCTGTTGGCGTTGCGTCCGGCGCTCGGGCTGCTGCAGTTCGGCGACGACACCGCAACCGGCCTGGGGGTGCGGCTGGAGCGCAGCCGGATCAGTCTGCTGGCGATCGCGGTGGCCCTCGCCGCGGTGGCGACCGCGGTGACCGGGCCGATCGCGTTCGTGGCGTTCGTCGCCATGCCGATCGCCCGGCGGATGATGCGTTCCGGCGCCCCGGTGCTGCTGCCCGCCGCTCTGGTCGGAGTGGTGGTGGTGACCGGGGCGGACCTGGTCGCCCAGCACCTGCTGCCCGGCAACATCAAGACCCCGGTCGGCATCGTCACCGCGGTGATCGGCGGGCCGTACCTGCTGTGGTTGCTCGCCACCGCCGGCCGGAATCACGGCTCGGTAACCAGGATTACATAGGCTAGCCAAACCTAACTTAGCCGTGGTTGCATGTGCTGACCTTCGCGGACGACCCCGCGCTCGTAGGAGAGACAGTGATCAGCAGAGAACTCAGCCGCGTCCTTTTCGCCGCTCCGCTTGCCCTCGCCATCGGCCTGACCGCGTGCGGTTCCGGCGACGACTCCAGCGCCGATGACCCCGCGACCGGTGGCAGCTCGGCCGGTTTCCCGGTGACCATCGAGCACGCCCTCGGTGAGACCACTATCGAGGACACTCCGACCCGGGTGGTCGCCTGGGGATGGGGCAGCGCCGACGCCGCCATCGCGCTCGACGTGGTGCCGGTGGCCATCCCGTTCCAGAGCTACGGCGGTGACGCCAACGGCGTACTGCCGTGGATCGCCGAGAAGCTCGACGAGACCGGCGCCGAGGTGCCCACCGTACTGCCGGACGCCCAGGATCCGCCGTTCGACGAGATCGCCGCAGCCGACCCGGACCTGATCCTCGCCGTCTACTCCGGCATCGACCAGGAACAGTACGACCTGCTCAGTCAAATCGCGCCGACGGTCGCCCACCCGGGCGAGGCGTGGGCCACCCCGTGGCGTGACCTGATCACCACCGTCGGCACCGCGCTCGGCAAGAGCGACGAAGCACAGGCGCTTCTGGACGACATCGACGCGCGGGTCGCCAACAAGGCTGAGGAGAACCCGCAACTGGCCGGCAAGAGCGTCGCCATGGTCTGGGACTCCGCCGGCACCTTCTACGTCTACAAGGAGGCCGACCCGCGGGTCGAGTTCGCCCTCGACCTCGGGATGACCGGCGCGCCCAGCGTCAACGACCTCGGCACCGACGAGTCGACGTTCTACTTCACCATGAGCTACGAGCAACTCGACCAGCTCACCTCGGACGTGCTGGTGTCGTTCGCCACCACTCAGGAGGAACAGGACGCGTTCCTGTCCTCGCAGGCCGCCCAGACCATGCCGCAGATCCGGTCCGGGGCGGTCGCCTCGCTGGTCGGTGCCGAGTTCATCGCCTCGGTGTCGCCGCCCACCGCGTTGTCGGTCACCTGGGGCCTCGACGAGTACGTCGCCGCACTCGCCGAAGCCGCCGACAAGGTCGACGCCGCTTCCTGAACGGCTACCCGGCCCGGGTCGGTTCGCCTGACCCGGGCCGGCCCGGCCCCCCGGGTCAGAGCTCGTAGTGCCAGATGCTGATCGCGTCGGCACCCAGCCGGCAGACGATCGTGCCGCGGTCGCCGACACAGCCGCCGACCGGTCCGGGAACGCTACCGACCATGCGTACCGTCTCCGGACCGGCCGGCGCCAGTACCGCAAGCCACGCCGGTCCGGTCTCGGTCAGCTGCCGGTAGCCGACGAACGTCGCGTCGCCGCGCCCCTCCAACTCAATCTCCCAGGCGCTCAACGGCAGCAGGGTCCGCCCGGTCCGCGGGTCGATGATCCGCCCGCTGCCCGAACCTGCCTCGGCGCTGGCATCCGCCACCGCCACCGACGCGGGATACCCGCGACCGTCGCCGTCCGCTGCGGCGCCGGACCCGCCGTCGGCCGAGACGCTGTACGCCACCAGGTAGCTGTCGAAGTCGACCACCAGGTCAGCCGGCACCCGCCACACCGTCCGGCCGGTCAACGGGTCGACCGCCTCGATCCGGGTGTCGTCCGGGAAGCAGATCAGCTCGCCGCACCCGGTGATCCGGCCCGGTCCGTACCGCACCGGCCGGTGCCACAGCTGCCGCAACGTCGCCGGGTCGTAGCCGGTGACCCCCAGCTCACCGCCGCGCCACTGGCGCAGCAGCAGCGTGCCGGCCATGGTGTCCGGCCGGGACACCTCACCCAGATCGGCGGTACGCAGCATCGTGCCGTCGCGCCCGTCGCGTACCTGGGCCCGGCCGTCGGTGCCGACCAGCAGCGCCTGCCCGGCGGTCCCGGCCAGCACCTCGGTCGGCACGGACAGGTCGGCCCGCCACAGCTCGTCGCCGGTCGCCACGTCGACCGCACGCAGCGTCGACGAGGTGGCGCCGGCGTCGTCTGGCTCGTCGATCAGCGCGGTACGCCCGTCGTCGGTCAGCACCAGCCCGTCCGGTGCCACCCACCGGGTCTGCCCGGTCTGCGCGTCCAGGATGACCGTCGAGCCGGTGCCGGGACCGGACCTCGGGTCGACCAGCACCACGTCACCGGTCCGGCGCACCTGGCGCAGCCGCCAACTCGCCGAGTCGAACGGTACCGTCCACCGCAGCGCGCCGTCCGGTACGCCGTACGCGGACAACTGCCAGGTGGTCGCCGCGCCCTGCGCGGCAGCCGAGGTGACCAGCAGCCGGTCCCCGGCGAGCACGATGTCCCGGGCCTTCACCTGATGGCTGGCGACCTGGACGAGCAGCGGGCCGCTGGGCGGGGCCGCGCCGGACAGGCCGGCCAGCAGCGCCAGGCCGGCGACGGCGGCGAGCGGACGGGCCCGGCCGGCGGCCAGCCGTACCCGTCGTGGTGTCCGCCACCAGCGTCCGGCCGGTGCCTGCGGCGGCGCCTCGGGGTGGCTGGCCAGACCCAGCTCGATGACCATGTGCTCCACACTCTTCCCTGTCGCGGCCGGTGTCCAGCGGCGGGCGCGACGTGCCCGTCGACCATAATTACGGCATGGACGACGCCCCGGCTCATCCGACCCGTCGAACCAGGTGGCTGCGCCGCAAACTGGTTGTCTGCGCGGCGGCGGCGGTCACGGTCGCGCTGCTGGTCACCGGCAGCGGCTACTGGGTCCGCGCGTCGGCGGCCGAGCATGTCTACGAGCTGGCCGACGTGCCGGCCGCTCCGGTCGCCCTGGTGCTCGGGGCGCAGGTCCGGCCGGACGGCACGCCGTCGGAGTTCCTGGCCGGTCGGCTGGAGGTGGCCCGGCGGCTGGTCGAAGCCGACCGGGTCCGGGCGGTGCTGGTCTCCGGCGACCATCGGGAGTGGGACTACGACGAGCCGGGCGCGATGCGGCGCTGGCTGATCGATCGTGGCGTGCCGGCGGACCGGATCGTGCAGGACCACGCCGGTCTGGACACCTACGACTCGTGCCTGCGGGCGCGCCGCGTCTTCGGCGTGGAGCAGGCGATCGTGGTGACGCAGAGCTTCCACATCGAGCGGGCGGTCACGGTCTGCCGCCGGGTCGGCGTGGACGCGGTCGGCGTCGGTGACGATTCGGTACGCCGCTTCGAGCGGGCCTGGCGCTGGGGTGCGTTCCGGGAACGGTTTGCCTCGGTCAAGGCCGCGTACGACGTGCTGGTGGGCCGGGATCCGGCGCTGCCCGGCCCACCCGAGACCAGCCTCGACGACGCCCTGCGCGACTAACGGCATATATGTCGGTTTTGGGTTGCACTTCTTGCGCTTTCGCGCGATGCTGATGGTCTGAGAGCGTAGAGGAGGGCCATGAACGGGGATGCGATTGTGCCCGGTCTGGACGAGCGCGCGGAGCTGGCGCGACTTGCTGATCTGCTCGAGACGGCCGAGGGACGTGAGCTGGCGCTGGTTCGCGACGGCATCGAGACGGAGCTTCCCGGGTCGGTGCGCGAGGTATTCGCGCGTCTGGTGCAGGTGCTTGCCTCTGGGAGGGGCGTGGCAATTGTGCCGGTCGACCAGGAGTTGACCACAAGAGAAGCGGCTGAGCTGCTCGGTGTGTCCCGGCCGACTCTCATCAAGCTGCTGGACGATGGGGAGATCCCCTATTCCAGACCCAACTCCTCCCGGCGGATTCCGCTAGGTGGTCTGCTCGCTTACAAGCAACAGCGGAGCCACGCGCGACGCCAACTGCTAGCCGAGATGACTGCGGATGCGGTGGATTCCGGGATGTACGGCACTCCGGCAAACTCTGACGAGCGTGACGTCGCGTAGCGTGCCGCTCACCGCTACCCTGGATGCCAACGTCCTCATCCCCAATGCTCTGTGTAATCTGTTACTCCGGCTCGCGGAGGAAGAGCTCTACGTCCCGCGTTGGTCGAACCTGATCCTCGATGAGGTGCGCCGGAACCTGCCGATGCAGCCGTCGGACGCGGTCGAGCGCCGAATTGTCTTCATGAACGCCGCATTCGGCGATGCAATGGTACGGGATTTCGACTAGCTGGCAGAGGTTCGAGTGGAACTGTTGCTCCGGTCCGGTGACGGTTTCAGTGGAACAGTTCGTGCAGCCAGCGCAACTGTCTGCGGACCTGCTCCGACTCACCGCCTTCGTGGCCGTTGAACGGATACGGGTGAATCTCCCGAGCCGGTGGCTCCAAACGCCCGTTTCCGGCGCCGTACTGGTTGTACGCGGCGAAAACCGTGCTCGGTGGGCAGGTGGTGTCGCGCAGCCCGATACCGAAATGCGCCGGAGCCACCGCGGTGCGGGCGAACGACACTCCATCGAAGTAGGACAGGGTGCGGCGTACCGCCGGCTCGGCGTCGCGGTGCACGGCGAGGTACCGGGCGATGTCGCCGTACGGCTCGTTGTCGGTGATCTCGATCGCCCGCTGCCAGTGGCAGCCGAACGGCGCGGTGCAGATCAGCGCGGCCAGGTCGTCGACCAGGCCGGCGACCGCCAGGGCGAGCCCGCCGCCCTGGCTGTTGCCGGCCGCGACCACCCGGGACGGATCGACGCCGGGCAGCGCACGCACCGCAGCCACCGCGCGGACCGCGTCGGTGATCAGCCGGCGGTAGTAGTAGTCGGCCGGGTCGAGGATCCCCCGGGTCACCGGCCCGGGGCCGCCGGCCGTGGCGGGGTGCGGATCCGGGGTGTCCCCGCCGTTGCCGTACTGGTCGCCCTGGCCGCGGGTGTCCATCAACAGGTGCGCGTAGCCGGCGACCGGCCAGATCAGCCGTTCATGCGGCAGGCCCCGGCCCCGCCCGTAGCCGAGATACTCGACGACCGCCGGCAGCGGCCTGTCCACCCCGGCCGGGCGGGTGTACCAGGCGTTGACCGGGTCGCCGCCGAACCCGCGCAGCGTCACCTGCCAGGTGTCCAGTAGGCGCAGGTCCGTTGGCTCCAAGCGGACGTCGATCAGCACCTCACGGCTGGCGGCATCGTCCAGGGTCGACTTCCAGAACATCGCGAAGTCGGCTGGTTCGACCACAGATGGGTTGTACGTCGCAAGTTGCGGCAACGGCAGATCAAACGAGGGCATTGAATCTCCCAGGAGACAGATGCACGGTGGACAAATGCTCAGGCAGGCGGTGGCGGGGCGGTACTCTCCCGGATCACCAACTCGGTGACCAGGTCAATGCGGCTGGTCGACAACTCGGCACCGCGGGCCAGGTCCAGCAACATCTGCGCGGCGGTGCCGGCCATGTCGCGCAGCGGCTGGTTGACGGTGGTCAGCGCGGGCACCGTCCAGGCGGCGACCGGCACATTGTCGTACCCGATCACCGACAGGTCGTGTGGGACATCCAGGCCGAGTTGGCGGGCTGCCCGGAGCACGCCCAGCGCCTGCATGTCGGATCCGGCGAAGATCGCGGTCGGCCGGTCCGGGCGGTCCAGCAGTGCCATCCCGTGGGCGAAGCCGGCGTCGACGTAGAAGTCGCCGTGCCGGACAAGGTCGGCCGCGACCGGCAGGCCGGCCTCGTCGTGGGCCGACCGGAATCCGGCGGTACGGGCCTGAGCGCACAGTACGTCCCGTGGCCCGGAGATGATGGCGATCCGTCGATGCCCGAGCTGCAGCAGGTGCCGGGTGGCGATCAGCCCGCCGTTCCAGTTGTTGGATCCGACGGTCGGCACTGACGCCGACGTGGCGCTGTCGGTGTCGATCACCACGAAGGGAATGAGCTGGCGGGCGAGTAGTTCCTGCTGCCGCTCGGTGAGGTGGCACAGGACGAAGAGCACGCCGAGCGGGCGCCGGACCACCGCGCCGTCGAGCCAGTCCTCCGACGGGCTGTGCCGGCCGCCGAGCTGGGTCAGGTTGAGACCGATGCCGGCGGCGCTGGCGATGGTCTCCACCCCGTGGATGATTTCCATCGCCCAGAGTGAGTCGAACTCGTGGAAGACCAGGTCGATCTGGTCGTGCCGGATCGGCGGGCGTCGGGCCCGCCGCCGGTACTGGTGCCGGGCCAGGCTGGCCTCCACCCGGGCCCGGGTCTGCGGCGCCACGTCTGCCTTACCATTGAGAACCTTGGATACGGTGGTGATCGAGACGCCGACCTCGTCGGCGATGGTGGCGATGGTCGTCGGAGACGGCGGGTCGGTGGTCGGGACGGGTGTGGGAGTCGACGGTGCTGGGGGCAGCGGCGGCGCTTCTGTCATGCGTACCTCACGTAAGGTAACCGAAACTTCCGGTGCTGAACCTGCTGGTAACCCGGGGTCAGTGTGTGTCAGGGGTGGCGATGAGTAGGGCTTTGGTGACATCTGGGCGTCGTCAAGCGCACTCTATGCAGTTGAAGGTCCGGTTCAGTGACCCTTGACACACCATGCCGGGGAGTTTAGGTTCCCCGCAAGGTAACGCACATATTTCCGAAAGTTTCGAGGAACGTGTCCCGCGAGGCGTTCCCTGCTGCCGGCAGGGGGCCGGTGGCGGGCCGGACGTGAGGGGTGGCAACTGGGATGAGCACACCCAGCACGGTCGATGCGTCGCCGCAGGCGCAGGTGCCCTTGCCGCCGGTCGGCGACCTACCGCGACGCGGCCGGAGTCGGACCCGTACCTGGCGGCGGGCGCTGCGCCGCGACTGGCAGCTCTACTCACTGGTCGTCCTGCCGCTGGTCTTCTTCCTGATCTTCCGCTATCTGCCGATGCTGGGAAACGTCATCGCGTTCCGCCGGTTCCAGCCCGGCGGCAGCGTCTTCGGTGAGTACTGGGTCGGCCTGCGCTACGTCCGGATGTTCCTCGCCGACCCCACGTTCTGGCAGGTCTTCACCAACACCCTGATCCTCGGCACGCTCACCCTGGTCGTGGTGTTTCCACTGCCGATCGTGCTGGCCCTGCTGCTCAACGAGGTCCGCGCCCGCCGGGTGAAGCGGTTCGTCCAGTCGGTGTCCTACCTGCCGCACTTCCTGTCGATCGTGATCGTCGCGGCGATGGTGATGCAGATCCTCTCGGTCGACGGCACGGTCAACTCGATCATCCGGGCGTTCGGCGGTGACGCGATCCCGTTCCTGCAGCAGCCGGGCTGGTTCCGCACCATCTACGTCTCCTCCGAGGTGTGGCAGACCGTCGGCTGGGGGACGATCCTCTACCTGGCCGCCCTCACCACGATCGACGAGGACCTCTACGAGGCGGCCCGGATCGACGGGGCGAACCGGTGGCGGCAGACCTGGCACGTGACGCTGCCCGGCATCCGGCCCACCATGATCACCCTGCTGATCCTCAACATCGGCACCTTCATGGCGGTCGGCTTCGAGAAGATCCTGCTGCTGTACAACCCGCTGACCTACCCCACCGCCGACGTCATATCGACGTACCTCTACCGGATGGGTGTCGTTTCCAGCAACTTCAGCTACGCCGCCGCCATCGGCCTGTTCGAGGCGCTGATCGGGCTGACCCTGGTGCTGTCCGCCAACCTGATCGCCCGTCGCACGGTGGGGACAAGCCTGTGGTGACCGTCGACGCCTCCCGCAAGCTGTTCCAACCGACCCGACGCCGCCCCCGACGGCCCGACGACACCCGCGGCTACCAGATCTTCCGGGCGGTCAACGGCATCATCCTGACCGGCGTCGTGATCGTCACGCTCTACCCGTTCGCCAACATCGTCGCCCGATCGCTCAGCGACGAGGGCTACATCCGATCCGGCCAGGTCAACATCATCCCGCGCGGGTTCAACCTGGACACCTACCGGTTGGTGATGTCCGACTCGATGTTCTGGACCAACTACCGTAACACCATCGTCTACACGGTCACCGCCACCGTCATCTCAATCGTGCTAACCACCTGCTACGCCTACGTCCTGTCCAAAAAGGATCTGAAGGGTCGGGGCGCGCTGGTCGGTATCGCCGTCTTCACCATGTTCTTCTCCGGTGGCCTGATCCCCAACTACGTGCTGATCACCAGCCTCGGGCTGAAGAACAGCATCTGGGCGATCGTGCTGCCGAACGCGATCAACGTGTTCAACCTGCTGGTCATGAAGGCCTTCTTCGAAAGCCTGCCAACCGAGTTGGAGGAAGCTGCCGCCGTCGACGGGCTCAACACGTACGGCATCCTCTGGCGCATCGTCATCCCGCTGTCAAAGGCGATCATCGCCACGATGGTGCTCTTCTATGCGGTCTCGTTCTGGAACTCGTGGTTCACCGCGTTCCTCTACATGGACCGCTCCGAACTCTTTCCGGTGACCGTCTACCTGCGCAATCTGATCGCCGGGGCAACCACCGCGACCTCCACCGGAAGCAGCAGCGACAGCCTCGCCCAGGCAGCCGCGAACATCCAGGCCGTCACCATCATCCTGACCGTACTACCGATCATCATGGTCTATCCATTCATTCAGCGTTACTTCGTGTCGGGCATCATGCTCGGCGCGGTCAAGGGGTAGCGCTGCGGACAGGTCCGCCCCATTCGACTGAATGCCTTCCGCACACGAAAGGAAGTCCGATGTTCCAACGATCTCGGCACCGCCACGCAGCGGTCGCCGCCGGCGTCCTTGCCCTCACACTCGGTATCGCCGCCTGTGGCAGCGACGGCGACACCGAGACAGCGGACCTGGACGGCAACAGGGTCGGAGCCATGGAGAGCTACGGCCTCGGTGACCAGTTCACCGCCACCGAGGCGCTGAGCTTCTCGCTGCTCTACAACAACCACCCCAACTATCAGATCGACAAGGAGTGGATGTTCTGGGACGAACTGACCGAGCGCACCAACGTGTCGCTCGAAACGGTCGAGGTGCCGCTGAGCGACTACGAGCAGAAGCGAGGCCTGCTGATCGGCGCCGGCGACGCGCCGTTCATCATCCCGAAGACCTACCCCGGCCAGGAATCGGCGTACGTCTCCAGCGGAGCGATCCTGCCGATCAGCGACTACGTCGACCTGATGCCGCACTTCCAGGACAAGGTCGCCAAGTGGAACCTGCAGGGTGACATCGACTCGCTGCGCCAGCAGGACGGCAAGTACTACCTGCTGCCCGGTCTGCACGAGGACGTCTGGACCGACTACACCATCGCCGTACGCACCGACATCCTCGCCGAGCTCGGCCTCGAGGAGCCGGCCACCTGGGACGAGTTCCGGGACATGCTGCGGGCGATGAAGGCCGCGTACCCGGAGGTCTACCCGATGTCGGACCGGTGGAGCATCCCCACCCCGCTGGGCGCGCTGCAGAACATCATCGGCCCGTCGTACGGCTACGACACGATGGGCGGCTGGGGTTACCAGAACGCCTCGTTCAACCGGCAGGCCCAGGAGTTCGTCTTCACCGGCACGATGCCGGAGTACAAGGAGATGGTGGAGTTCCTGCACTCGCTGGTCGCCGAGGGTCTCTTCGACCCGGAGAGCCTGACCCAGGACGACGACACCGCGATCCAGAAGCTCGCCACCGGCAAGTCGTTCGTCATCAGCACCAATGCGCAGACCCTGGTCAACGACTACCGGCCGGCGCTGGCACAGAACAACCCGAACGCCACCATCGCCAAGATCACCCGGCCGGACAGCCCGGTCGGCTCGGTCAAGGCCGGCTCCCGCCTGGAGAACGGAATCATGATCTCCAGCAAGGCGCGGGAGAGCGAGAACTTCGTCGCGATGATGCAGTTCATCGACTGGCTCTGGTACTCCGACGAAGGCCAGGAGTTCGCCAAGTGGGGAGTCGAAGGCGTCACCTACACCAAGGACGCCGCCGACAAGTGGGTCCTCGACTCCGACATCGACTTCATCGGAATCAACCCCGACGCCAGCAAGCACCTGCAGAAGGACTTCGGCTTCAGCAACGGGGTGTTCGCCTACGGCGGCACCACCGAACTGCTGCAGTCGACCTTCTCCGAAGAGGAGCTGAAGTTCCAGGAGGCGATGGGGCAGAAGGAGACCCTGCCGGTCTCGCCGCCGAGGCCGTTCAGCGGGGAGGAGCGCGAGCAGGCCACCCTGTGGGAGACCCCGTTGAAGGACTACGTCCAGCAGCAGACCCTGCAGTTCATCCTCGGCCAGCGTGACCTGTCCGAATGGGACGCCTACGTCGCCGAGGTCGAGGGCAAGAACGCCCAGCAGTACATCGACCTGGTCAACGGGGCGTACCAGCGATACCAGGAAGAGCACGGCTGACCACCTGGGGGGTGCCGGTCGCGTCCGTGGCAGGGACGTGACCGGCACAGCCGGCACCATCATGAGGAGCGGAGCAGAGATGACCCGGATCGCCGTACCGCAGCAGGGCACCGGCACCCTGCCAGACGCCTGGCGGGCCTGCGTCGGCACCGGCCGGCTCGACCTCGCGCTGCGCAGCGACTACCAGGAGTCCCTGGCGCTGGTCCAACGGGAGATCGGCTTCCGCTACATCCGGGGGCACGGGCTGCTCAGCGACGGCGTCGGCATCCACCGACCGTACGAACACGCCGGCCGACGCGGCGTGCACCACTCGTTCACCTACGCCGACCAGATCGTCGACACCTACCTCGACCTCGGCATCGCCCCCTTCATCGAGCTCGGCTTCATGCCCGGAGCACTCGCCTCCGGCGACCAGACCGTCTTCTGGTGGCGCGGCAACGTCACCCCGCCCCGCTGCGAGTCCGAGTGGGCCGACCTGGTCCGGGCCACGATCGGCAACCTCGTCGACCGGTACGGCCTGGCGCAGGTCCGCAGCTGGCCGATCGAGGTGTGGAACGAACCCAACCTGGACATCTTCTGGCAAGGCGCCGACCAGGCCGCCTACCACCGGCTGTACGAGGTGACCGCGCACGCCGTCAAGGAGGTCGACGCCGACCTGCAGGTCGGCGGGCCGGCGATCTCACCCGGTGCTGACGAGTGGCTGGTGCCGTTCGCCGAGTACGTCACCGACCGCGATGTGCCGATCGACTTCGTCAGCCGGCACGCGTACACCTCGGGGCCGGCCCAGCACGTGCCGTTCGGCACCTACCAGACCCTGATGCCCGCCGGCCACCTGCTGGAACAGTTCGCCAGCCCGCGTAAACACCTGGCCGGCACCGCCCTGGCCGACCTGCCGGTGCACATCACCGAGTTCAACTCCTCCTACCGGCCGGACAACCCGGTCCACGACACCGCGTTCCACGCCGCCTACCTGGCCCCGGTCGTCGCGGCCGGCGGCGACCTGGTCGACTCGTTCTCCTACTGGACGTTCAGCGACGTCTTCGAGGAGGTCGGCATCCCGGCCGCGATCTTCCACGGCGGCTTCGGTCTGCTCACCCATAGGCAGATCAGAAAACCCACCTACCACCTGTACGCGTTCATGGCCCGGATGGGCCGTCAGGTGCTCGCCCGGGGCGCCGACCACCTGATCACCCGCGACGACGACACCGGCCGGGTCACCGTGCTGGCCTGGGCGCCGGTCGACGTCGCCGACGTCACGGCGGCACCGGACCGGCACACCGTCGACCTGTCTGTCCCGGCCACCGCACCAGCCGGCTCGGTGTTCCTGCTGCGCTCGTCGGTCAGCGACGACGCCGGCAACGCCTGGCGGGCCTGGTGCGAGCTCGGCCGCCCCCGCTCACCCCGGCCGGCGCAGCTCGACGCGCTGCGTACCGCCGCCGAACCGGCCCGCACCCACCGCGCGCTGCCGGTCGTCGACGGCCGGGTCGACGTCGACCTGACCCTGACCCGGCACGAGGTCACCCTGGTCGAGATCACCCCGGTGGTCGACGAGACGCCGCCGTGGTGCGACGATCGGCGGCTGCTCGGGCAGGGCGGCCGCGATGAGTGACCTCGGCGCCGCGCAGCGGCAGTTCGGCACCGGCCCGCTGTCGCGGGTCGCGGCGATAGTCTACCGGCTGACCGTCGTCGAGCTGCTGCTGCTCGCCGGCTTACTGCCCGGTCTGGTGCCCGCGCTGCTGCTGGCCCGGGACTCCAGCAACATTGCGCTCTACGCCGTCTGCGCCATCCCGGTCGGCCCGGCGCTGTCCGCCGGCCTGTACGCCATCGCCCGGCACCGTCCCGACATCACCGACCTGAACCCGGCCGTCGACTTCCGGCGCGGCTACCGGGCCAACCTCGGCGGGGTGCTGCGGATCTGGCTGCCGCTGCTGGCCGGGCTGACCATCGTCGCAGTCAACCTGGCCTACTTCGACGCGGCCGGGGTGCCGCGCTGGTGGGCGGCGCTGCTGGTCCTCGTCGCGGTCGCGGCGACCGTCTGGGGTGGCATCGCGCTGGTGATCACCTCGCTGTTCGCGTTCCGCGCCCGCGACGTGGCCCGGCTCGCCGCGCACTTCCTGACCCGTACGCCCGGCACCTCCCTCGGAGTGCTGGCGCTCGGGGTCGTAGCGGCCGGGATCACCGCGTACACCTCGGAAGCGGTGCTGGCGCTGGCCGGCTCGGTGCTGGCGTTGCTGCTGCTGCGCACCAGCCGATCGATGATCACGGCGATCGAGAAGGAGTTCACCAGGTGACGCTGCCCGACGTCGCGAAGATCCCGTACGGCGGGGACTACAACCCGGAGCAGTGGCCCGAGGACGTCTGGAAGGACGACTACCGGCTGTTCGACGCGGCCCGGATCGACACCGTCACGGTCGGCGTCTTCACCTGGGGGCTGACCCAGCCCGGTCCCGGTGTCTACGACTTCTCCACCCTGGACCGCATCGTCGAGCGGGCGGTCACCGAGGGCCGGCAGATCTGCCTGGCCACCGGCACCGGAGCGCATCCGGCCTGGATAGCCCGTGCCCATCCCGACGTCACCCGCGTCGACTTCGAGGGCCGCCGGCACCGGTTCGGCCAACGGCACAACTCCTGCCCCAGCTCACCGACGTACCGCCGACTCGCCACGGAGCTGGCCCGGCGGGTCGCGCATCGCTACGCGCGCACCCCCGGCCTGGTCGCCTGGCACGTCAACAACGAGTACGGCGGTGCCTGCTACTGCGAGCTGTGCGCCGCCAACTTCCGGCTCTGGCTGCGTGAGCGGTACGGCAGCCTCGACGCGCTCAACGCCGCCTGGTACACCACCTTCTGGTCGCACACCTTCACCGAGTGGGGGCAGATCGAGCCGCCGTCGGCGTTGACCGAACACTGGCGCGGGCCCGACCACACCGCGTTCCAGGGCATCACCCTCGACTATTTGCGGTTCATGTCGGACGCGATGCTGGCGAACTTCGTCGACGAGAAGGCGGCGATCCGCGAGTCCAGCCCGGACACCCCGGTGACCACCAACTTCATGGGCATGTACCGGCCGATCGACTACCACCGGTGGGCCGAGCATCTCGACTTCGCCTCCTGGGACAACTACCCACCCGACGACCGGTCGGCGGCCCGGATGGCGTTCACCCACGATCTGATCCGCGGGTTGAAAGGCGGCCAGCCGTTCTGGCTGATGGAGCAGACGCCGAGCGTCACCGCCTGCCGCGACGTCAACCCGCTGAAACGGCCCGGCGTCATGCGGCTGTGGAGCTGGCAGGCGGTGGCGCACGGCGCCGACGCGGTGCTGTTCTTCCAGATGCGCGCCGGCCGGGGGGCCAGCGAGAAGTACCACGGGGCGGTCATCGGCCACGCCGGCCGATCCGACACTCGGGTCTTCACCGAGGCCGCTGAGCTGGGTGCGGAGCTGGCGCAGGTCGGCGGCGTGACGCTCGGTGCCCGCACCCCGGCCCGGGTGGCGGTGCTGTTCGACTGGGACAGCTGGTGGGCGTTGGAGATTTCCGACGGTCCGTCCCGGCTGGTCCGCTACCAGCAGGTGGTGCTCGCCTATCACCGGGCACTGTGGGACGCGGGGGTGGACGTCAACGTGGCGCCGGTGACCGCCGAGCTGACCGGCTACGACGTCGTGGTGGCCCCGGCTCTGCACATGGTCAAAGACGATCTCGCCGCCCGCCTGGAGGTGGTCGCCCAGCGGGGTGGCACCGTGCTGGCAACGTATCTCTCCGGGCGGGTCGACGAGAACGATCAGGCGTTCCTGGCCGATGTGCCGGGGCCGCTGGCCCAACTGATGGGGATCCGGATCGACGAATGGGACGCCCGGGAGGCCGACGTGGTCAACCCGGTCACCCTGGCGGCGGACGGTGCCCGGTCGGTCGTCTCCGCCGCCACGCTGCTGTTCGAGCTGGTCATCCCGCAGGGCGCCGAGGTGATCGGCACCTACCAGGCCGACTTCTACGCCGGCACGCCGGCGGTCACCCGCAACCGGTTCGGCGCCGGCGAGGGGTGGTACGTCGCCGCCGGGCTCGACCTGGCGGGGGTTTCCTGGGTGGTACGCCGAATCCTGGACCGGCACGGACTGCTCGGCCCGTACGCACACGTGCCGGACCTGGAGTCGGCGGTACGGGTCGCGCCGGACGGCACCCGGATCCGGTTCCTGCTCAACCACGGCGAGGAGCAAGTGGAGCTGCCGGCCTGTGCCGCCGGGGTCGACCTGCTGACCGGGGAACGGGTCACCGCCGGTGCGCCGCTGCGCCTGGACCGGTACGGCGTACTCGTGCTCCGCGAGGACACCTGACGCCGCGCCGCCGTCCGTCGGGACGTCGTGTCACGCGGCGGGTCGAAGGTGGTGCACCCTATCGCGCCAGCTAGGGTGCACCACCCTCAGCCCGCCGCGCCGACACGATGACCCAGAACCGGTGTACGCCGGATGGGTGACGTGTGCCTGAGGGACCTGAGCGGCGCCTGACCGGTGGCAGGGTCGGTGCGGTGGCCGGGGCGGAACCGACCGGCTGATCCGGACGGTGCCAGCGGGGGAGCACGGACGATGGTGAGCAGACGTACGGCGTTGCGGGCAGGCGCGGTCGCCGGGCTGGTCCCAGCGGTCGGTCTGATCGGGCGACCAGCCACGGCCGTACCGACGCCGGCCGAGGAGCCGACGCGTACCCCGGCCGAACAACCGACGCAGGTCAGGCCCCAGGACCCGGACATCGGGCCCGGCGCTGGCCGGGACGATCGTCCGTGGCGGGATCTGCCGGACCGGCAGTGGGTCGAGCTGCAGGGGCAGCTGTCGGCGGATGCCACCCTGTACCGCCCCGGCGGGGCGAGCTACGAGGCACTCAGCATCCCGTACAACCACCGGTACGCCAACGTGCAACCAGCCGCGATCCTGACACCCGGCACACCCGACGACGTCGCGGTGGCAGTCAGCTGGGCACATGATGTCGGGATGCCGCTGGTGCCCCGGTCCAGCCTCGGCCACAACTACGCCGGCTACTCCACCACGACCGGCCTGCTGATGGTGATGAGCCGGCTGCGGGGGATCGAGGTCACGCCGAACCGTTGGCCGGCACCGCCGCGGCGGTACGGGTCGGTCGAGGTTACCGACGATGCCGGCACCATCACCGTGCAGGCCGGCGTGGTCAACGCCGACCTGCTGCCGATCCTGCGCGACCAGGGTGTCTTCGTCCCCGCCGGACGGTGCCCGACGGTCGGTGTGGCCGGGCTGGTGCTCGGCGGCGGGATCGGCTTCAGCGACAAGATGTTCGGCCTGACCTGTGACCGGCTGGTATCGACCGAGGTGGTGCTGGCCGACGGCACGGTGACGGCCTGCGACGAGACCAACGATCCGGACCTGTTCTGGGCCTGCCGGGGCGGCGCCGGCAACAACTTCGGCGTCAACACCTCGTTCACCTTCCGCTACGTACAGCTGCAGGGTCTGGTGTCGTTCTTTCGGTTCCGCTGGTCGGCGGCCAGCGTCACCCCGGCCATGCTGGCCTTGCAGGACGTCGCGACCGCCTACCGCAGCGATCGGCGCCTGGACTGCCGCATCGGTGCCGGCACCACGCTGGCCGCCGGCGAGCAGCAGGTGTACGCCGACGCGCTCGGCCAGTTCTACGGCACCGTCGACGAGCTGATTGAGATCCTCGAGCCGGTACTGCGCGTCGGGACGCCGGCCGAACGTGAAGCCAACCGGGACGGCGTCCGGGCGGTGTCGCCGGCCGAGGCGAGCGTGTTGCTGTCGGCGAACACCCCGGCGCAGCAGTTCGCGGTCAAGTCGGCGGCGCTGCCCGAGTCGTTGAACCGGCGGCAACTGCAGGCAGTGCTCGACGGCCTGCACCGGTGGCCGGGCAGCCGCAACCCGGACGGGGCCGGGATCGCGTTGTTCTGCCTGGGCGGGCAGGTGAACGAGGTACAGCCGAACGCCACCGCGTTCGTGCACCGCGACGTCACCTTCATCATGGCCGCCGAGGCGACCTGGGCAGACGACGATCCGCCGGAGGTCGCCGTCGCCAACGAACTCTGGCTGACCGAGTTCTTCGACGAGATGTTCGCCGGCCACCCTCCGGCGGGGGCGTACCAGAACTTCCCGGATCCCCACCTGGCCGACTGGCGACACGCCTACTACGGCGGGAACTACCCGCGGCTGGTCGAGGTCAAGCGCAAGTACGACCCGACCGGCTTCTTCACCTACCCGCAGGGCATCGGGTCCTGCGGCGCCGTCGACGGCTACGCCAACCAGTGGTGTCCCCGCTGACCTCGGACCGGAACCCGACGTGGGGGGGGGGGGAGGGGGGGTGGGGGGGGGGGCTGTGGGGGGGGAGGAGGGGGTGGGGTGCTTGGTCCCCCCCGGCTCCTGGTCTCCCGCTACCTGCTGGTCAGGGCTGGCTACGCGGGCTGTCCGGGCCCAAAGTGTCGATGAACTCGTGCGGTCCGGTCACCTCGGACGCGGCGCGGGCCTGCTGCGCCCGGGCGGACATCTGCTCGGCCACGGTCCCGGCCGGCACTCCGGCCCGCCCGGCGGCGTCGACGACCTTGCCGTACGCCTGCTCGGCGAGGACCAGCGCACGCCGGTAGTCGTGCCGGGCGAGCGCGTGCTCCGCCGCACCGATCAACCGGTCGGCGGCACGCAGGTCACGGTGGGCCCGGCCGGGGTGCGGACCGTCCAACACCGACTCGGCGAGCCGGTTCGCCGCCTCGTTGTACGCGGCGGTCAGGAACCGGTCGCTGTTGTCCCGGTCGAACTGGCTGAAGTCCCAGTTCAGGTCGATGTAGCTCATCATCGAGTTGACCTGGTCGCCGGACCAGGCGAAGAAGAAGTCGTCCTCCGGGCCGTAGTCGACGCCGGTCTCGCTGTCGTAGCCGTCATGCGGATGACTCATTCCCAGGTGGTGTCCCACCTCGTGGATCAGCGTGGTGGTGAGCCCGTACCCGGCGTCGACGATCTCCGGGGAGACGAATGCGAAGACGTACGACTGCGTACCGTCGGTGTAGTCGTCGTCGGCGAAGCCCAGCGCCGGCACCGGGGTGCCGGCCGGCAACGCGTAGCTGAACACCGGCAGCTCGTAGTCGACCCGGTCCTGATCGTCGAGCACCCGGTCGAGTTCGAAACTGTTCTGCAGGTAGAAGTTGGCGAACGGCGGGTAGCCAAGCTCCGGGTAGCAGGACTCGTCGTCGATCATCACCGCGTAGTAGCAGCGCTCGGCGTCACCTTCGAACGGGAGGTTCTGTCCGTCGTAGTCCAGCACGTTGCGCCACCGCAGTTCCCGCAACTCCAGCTGCAGTAGCTCCTCGTCGATATAGCGGACGGACGCGTCGACGCCCTCCCAGCCCTCGTAGACGTTGCTGTCGATGTTGATCGACTTCGGCGGTTCGGCGCTCGGCAGCTCCGCCGGATAGAGCGGCGACGTGGTGAACAGCAGGTTGATCGCCACGTAGCGGGTAGTCAGGGCGAGGTCGCCGGTGAGCGCGTCGGGGGAGCGGTAGCCGTCGGCGGCGTACTCCCAGACCGGCGGCATCCGGTAGTCCTCGACGCCGTTGCCGTCGAGGTCGGGATCATCGACGTTCCAGTTCTCGGTCCACGATTCCGGCCCGGCCGACAGGTCGTGGAACCACACCCGCCGGGTGGAACCGAGGCCGTTCTCCTCGTCGTCGGCGGTGGTACCGCCCCACGCGGAGATCTTCCGGCTGTCCCGTTCGGCGCCGAAGTTGTGCCCGGTGTCCGGGTCAGGTTCATCGGTCTTGGTGTAGACGTGGAACTTGAAGTCCGACCGGCCGAACCAGTTGATGAAGAAGATGGTGTTGCGTCGGGTGTCGACGCCGGCCGGTGGGTTGAGGGCCAACCACCGCTCCACGCTCGGCGCGTCGATGTGGTGGTTGTCGGTGATGGTGGCGACGTTGCCCTGCTGCTCGTTGTAGAGCTCCTGGTAGACGGTGAGCGGCGCGGGCGTGGCCAGCCGCTCCAGCTCGGCGAAGAACCGGTCCTCGTACCGCTTGTTCGCGTACCGGACGCGGTAGTCGTAGGTGTAGGTCAGACCGAGCTTCTCGACCTGGTCGTACCACAGCCGGGAGCGGACCACCGGCTCGTAGCGCTGCGGCAGTTCATCGAGGTACGCCGACCGGTCCACCTGCGTCCGGCTGTAGCCGAGGAAGACCACATTGACCGGGACCTTCTCGGTGAGCGCCGGCGCTCCGCCCGGATTGAGGTGCGCGAAGTGCGGCGGTGCCGCCTGACTGGCGGGTGCCGCCGCGACGATCATCAGCAGTGCCGCTGCCGCCGCTATCAGGGTTGCCGCTGCGGACCTCGTCGTTGTCCTTGTCGACATCCAGTTTCCCTCCGTTGACGACAGGTGGCCGCCGGTCCGGCCGTCCACCCGTGGCAGGGGCGGTCGCCCTCCGCTGTGGACACGGTGCCATTGATCATCGGCGCTGTAAATCCGCCGCCGGTAAAACCTGGCGGACCCGCCGGGGGTGTGTGCCCAGTCGGTTGAACCGGGTATCTGTCCGAGCCGTATCCCGGGTTGACGGCGGGTGGTCCGCCGAGCACGGCGATTCGGGAGGCCACGTGGGGGAGCGGGAGCTGGGGCTGCGGCGGGTCACGATGATCACCGGCGGGCTGGCCGTGGCGAGCATCGCCGGCACGCTCGGCGTCGCCGTGGTGGCGCACGCCGATCACACGGCGGACCAGGAGGGGAACGCTCCGGCGGGTAGCGTGCAGGGCGAAACTGCGCCGCAGCCGGCCGGTGCCGACGGGCAACCCGATCCGGGTGAGGCGGGTACCGATCCGGCGGCGACGGCCGGCGACGGACAACCTGCCCCGGACGGCGCGACCGAACCGGACCAGCCGGTCGACCGGGCCCCGCCGACGGCCGAGTTTCCGCCGGTGACCGGCGGTGGTGGCCAACCCGGCCAGGCCACCTCCGGCGGGTCGTGAGGCGATGCCGCTGCTAGAAACCCTCCCGGTCGGGCCAGACTGTGCACAGTGGCAGGTGTGGGGAACCCTCGCCAGGGTGGTGGTGAGCGACCCTGCGGCGGTGCCGGCGGCCCGAACGATCGTCGAGGACGTGCTGGCCGCCGTCGACGCCGCCTGCAGCCGGTTCCGCGCCGACTCCGAACTGGTCCGGGCATGCCGCAGCGGAGGAACGCCGGTGCGGATCAGCCCGCTGCTCGCCGGCCTGGTGTCGGTGGCGCTGCGGGCGGCCCGCGAGACCGACGGCGACGTCGACCCGACCGTCGGGTCGGCGCTGTGCCGGCTGGGCTACGACGAAGATCTGCGCTGGGTGACCCTGCACGGACGGCCCGCCGTGCCGCAGACCGTCCCGCCGGCCGCGGACTGGCGTCAGATCCGGCTTGACGGGACCGATCTGGCCGTACCGGACGGGGTGCAACTGGACCTGGGCGCGACCGCGAAGGCCTGGGCGGCCGACCGCTGTGCCCGGGACGTCGCGCGCCGGTGCCGGGTCGGTGTGCTGGTCGCCCTCGGCGGCGACATCGCCACCGCAGGGTCGGCCCCGGAGGGACGCTGGCGGATCCGGGTGCAGGACCGTCCATCGGATCCGGTGTGCGTGATCGGTCTGCCGGCCGGCGGCGCGGTGGCCACCTCGAGCACGGTGAGCCGGCAGTGGACCGCCGGAGACGCAACGATGCACCACATCGTCGACCCCCGCACCGGTACGCCGGCGGGCCGGGTGTGGCGCAGCGTCTCCGTGGCGGCGTACAGCTGCCTGCGGGCGAACACGTTGAGCACCGCAGCGCTGGTGCGGGGTGCGACCGCCGATCGGTGGCTGGCAGGTCTCGGCGCGCCGGCCCGGCTGGTGGCTGTGGACGGCACGGTGCGGACCGTCGGAGGCTGGTCCGCGGAGGAGGAGACACAGTGACGGAGGCAGGGTGGTTCGTCGCGCGCGGCACCGGGGTGACGGCGCTCGTCCTGTTGTCGGCGGTCGTGGTGCTGGGGGTGGGCAGCAGGTCGGGCCGACCGGTGTTCGGCCTGCCCCGGTTCGCAGTGAGCCTGGTCCACCGCAATGCGGCGCTGCTGGCGGTCGGGCTGCTGACGGTCCACGTGGTCACGTTGCTTTTCGATCCGTACGCCAAGCTCCGGGTGTACGACCTGTTCGTGCCGTTCGGCGCCGAGTACCGGCCGCTGTACATGGGGCTGGGCACGCTCGCCGGTGACGTGATGCTGGTGCTGGTGGTGACCAGTCTGCTGCGTCGGCGGATCGGCGTGCGGTTGTGGCGGGCGCTGCACTGGCTGGCGTACGCCGCCTGGCCGGCGGCGCTCGGCCACTCGGTCGGAACCGGCACGGACAGCGGCCAGACCTGGATGGTGGCGGTCAACGCCGGGTGTCTGGCGGCCGTGCTGGGCGCGCTCGGTTGGCGTCTGCTGCTGTGGGTGCGGCCCCGGTCGCGGCGGCGGGCCACCGACGACGCTCCCCGACCCGGGGGGCAGGCCCCCGGGGGATCGCACCGGCGGTCGGGACTGACGACCGACGAGGCAGCCGTCCGTCCGCCGACCGACTGGCTGCACGCCGACCCGCCGGGCGACCGCGCGTCTGCCGGCTACCGACCTGCCGTTCCCGTCGGCTACCGACCTGCCGGTCCTGCCGGCTACCAACCTGCCGAGTATCAGCCGACCGGGCCGATGTGGGACCGTCCGCCTGCGGTAGTAGGTCAGGCAGAGCACCCGGTCGATTCCTACGTCGGCGGCCGGGCCGCCGCCTCCGTACCGTCCAGCCTGCTGGACATGTACCGCAAGCCGGGATCGGTCTTCCAGCCGGCGGACCCGCCGGGCTGGCTGCCCGACGCTGGCGCCGACGGCGACCTCGTCGCCCGGCGACCGCCCGAAGCCGGTGCCATCCCGCCGTACGGTGACTCCGAGGGCTATCGGATTGCGGGCCAGCGTTCCGGCACTCAGGGCGGGGTGAGAGCCCGCGCTGGGAGGGCCGTCAGGCCCGAGTAGTGCGCGAGGAGACGCCCTTCTCGAAGTCGCGGCACCTGGCCCATGATCGCCTCCATGCGGGCCAGGTGCCGATCGCCGAACACCTCGTGCCGAAACTTCGTCACGAAGACCAGAACGGACATGCATCGCGAGAACTCAATGTCTGCCGGTACGGACGCCTTCGTGTTCAGCCATAGACCAACACGGTACGGTGTATCTCGTGCAGCTCCGTCCTTCAGCTTCAGGGCGGACAGGATGCCAGCGTGAAGCTGCTCCACACACGGCCTTCACCGGGTGGCGCCGTTAGGAGTGACGACAGGTGAACGATCCGCACGGTGCACGGTTGCAGATCGACTGGGCTCGCTGTGACGGTCGGGGTCTCTGCATCGAGCTGCTGCCCGAGCTGCTGACCCGTGACGACTGGGGCTTTCCGATTTCCCGGGACGGCAGCCGGGAGCCGGCGGTGCCTGCGGAGCTGCGCCGGCACGCCGACCGTGCCGTGGCGAACTGTCCGGAGCTCGCGTTGCGGTTGACCTCCGCCCAGCCGGCGCGTCGGCGACGCTGACCGCGTGCCGCTGTCGCCGAGCTGACCCACACGTACCGCCGCCGTCCACCCCTGGCTGACGGGCGTCTAGCATGGGCAGGTCCCGCCGGTCGCGGCGTGGCGAGGAAGCCAAGGACACGATCCATGACCAACGACGACGACGTCCGGGAGCCCTGGCTGCGCCCGGTTCTCAGCCTCGCGGAACACGCTGCGGGCGTTCGGCGCGGCGAGCTGTTCGACCGTGCCGGCTGTGTCATCGTGCCGGGCCGGCGGCTCGGGCAGCTGGTGGGTGGACGTCCACCGGGTGTCACCACCCGGCAGTGGAGTGTGGCCACTCGGGCGCGGTTCGATCTCGTGGTCTGTGGTGCCGACGACTACCGTCCGGTCTTCGTGGCCGACTTCGTCGACCCCGCCGACCGGACCGCCGAGCAGCGTCGCGACGAACGAATGACCGACGCCGTGTGCGAAGCGGTGGGCCTGGCGGTGCTGCGGGTCGAGTCGGCGGCGCTGAGGGCGACCGGTCCGGGCCGGCGGGTGGTGGAGTACGTGCTCGACGCACGGACGTTCCAGCAGAGCACGGCCGGGTTGCGGCCCGGTGAGATCGTTGGGGACATCAGCTACCGGGACATCGTCGGCCGGCTGCCGGACGGTCGGACCGGCCAGGTCAACGATCTGGGTGCGGTGGCACGCGTCCGGGCAGTGGAGGCCTTCGTCAGCCGGCAGCTGTCCGATCCGCTCCTGCGTAGCCTGCATGTCGAGTGGAAGGACGGGGGCGCGGAGGGCTGGGCCTGGCTGACTGCCGGCGAGGGTGGGTTGCTGTTCGAAAGGGTACGGATCTGGCCGCACCGGCTGCACTGCGGGATAGCGCCCGGACGATTCGCTGAAGACCTGGCGGCGGCGGCCGTGGGGGAGCGGTTGACGACACTGGAGATCGGCGAGCCGCAGTTGCGTAAGCGCCACGAGCTGGCCGGCGAGTTGCATGCCTTGCTGTCACGCCGTGCCGAGATGAGTGGTGAGTTCGCGTTCGATCATGTGTCGTTCGACTGATCGCGTGCCTCCCAGCCATCCGACCAGGAGGGCGGTGGCGCCGGCGGATGTCCGCCCTGCCGCCGGACGAAATCGTCCGGCGCCGCCGCCGGCGCCGATAACCTAGCTGCCCGAGTGACGCGTGGGCACCTCTGCCGGGAATGTACCCGACGGGTGGTCAGCCCTTGTGGTAGGCGGCGATCACGTTTGCCGGGATGCGACCGCGTTCGGAGACCGGGTAGCCGTTCCTGGCCGCCCATTCGCGGATGGCGCGGTTCTGCTCGCGGTCGGAGCGGGCCGGCGCGGCCGAGAAGCTCCCGCGACCCCCTCGACCGCCAGCGCTGCTGCGGCTCACCCGGGTGCCGGCGGCGATGTACGTGTCTAGGGCTTTGCGCAGCTTGCCGGCGTTCTTCTCGGACAGATCTATGGTGTAAGTGACACCGTCCAGCGAGAACTCGACCGTCCGGTCGGCCTCGCTGCCGTCGAGGTCGTCGGTCAGCAGAGTAATGACTTTCTTGGCCACAGATGCTCACTCCTCGGGATACGGCCGTGTTCGGAATTGAGTCTGACGCATTGGCCATCGATTCCGCAACACTTCGGCCATTGTCAGTGGTCAGGCGGCCGGCGTTCGCTGGTCCGGATCTCGTTCCGGACACCATTTGGCGCTGGCCAGGGGGCGGTCGGTCGAGGAAAACCGGCATCCGGGTGCGGCGGTCAATGCTTGTCCCGGGCGGGGGTCACTGATCATCCGGTCTGCGGGCACTGGCCGGCCACAGCCACGTGGGATGGCCCACAATCCATTACCGAACCGGCGGCGGCTCTCTAGGATTGAGGAGCAGTGACGATCGCCTGGTTCAGGCGACGACCGCAGGAGCGGTGAGCGTCCGGTTCGGACGCTCGGTAGCTGCCGTTTGATGGACGTGGGTGCCGGAGGTGCGTGGCGCACCCACCAAAACCCCCCCTCCCCCCCCCCCCCCCCCACCCCACCCCCCACCCTTTCTCCACTCCCCTCCCCCCCCCCATCCCACCAACCCTTTCTCCTCCCCCCCTTCCCCTTTTTTTTGGGGTGGGAGGGGGAAGGGGGAGGAGAAAGGGGGGAGGGGGGGGGGGGGGGGGGGGGGGGGGGAGAGGGGAGGGGGGGGGTGTGGGCGGCGCCCCCCCCCCCACCCGGCGCTCATGTGCATTCCCTGCCGTCGAAGTGCGCGGGCAGCGGTCGGCCCCGCCGAGTGAATTCAGCGGGGCCGTGACGGTCGACCGACTCGGGGTGGGTCAGCGGAGCCAGGCGTTGCGCCGTACCAGCGGCAGGTTCCGCCACCAGTTGGCCAGGCCGTACCGGAGGCCAGCGCCGGTCGTGGCCAGGCCGAGCAGCACCAGGGCGTAGACCAGGTGGTCGTCCAGGAACGGGTTGGTGGCGATCGGCAGCGACGCCAGCCACATAAGGGCCAGCAACAACGAGCCGGATGCTGCGGCGACCCACATTCCGACGCCCAGGATCAGCGCCACGCCGATGCCGAGCAGGCCGACCATGAACAACCAGTCGGCCCAGGCCTGACCGGCCATGCCGCTGAAGAACTCGCTGAACGGGCCCTCCACGTTGCTGAGGTACCCGGTGGTCGGGGATCCGCCGTTGATCCAGGCGCGCTCGCTGGGGGTCGCCTTGCCGAGGCCGGCGAGCTTGTCGAGGAAAGCCCAGAGAAAGACGAATCCGAGGGCCAGTCTGGTCACTGCCCAGACCACCTCGCCGAACCGGGCCTCGGCGGGCGTGGTGGCGAATCCTCTGTCGGTCGTGGCTGGTGCCGGGTGTGTGGTGCGTGCCATCTCGATCCCCTCCCTGTCGTTGATCGGTGTCGGTGTCCGGCGCTCTCTCCGACACATCGATTGTCAGGGGATTTCCCGGCAGGGCGGCAGGGCCGGAAGTCCCGCCGGCCGGTGCCGGAGGTCGGCCTGTCCGGCGGCTGTCCGGCGGGGCTATCCGACAGCGGCCGACCGGCGTGAGTGATCCCGGGCGTGTTCGAGTAGCTTCACCAGGACTTCCTTGCCGGACTGCCGGTGCCGGGCGTCGCAGAGCACCACCGGCACCTCCGGATCGAGGTTCAGCGCCAACTGGACCTCGCCGAGCGCGTACTGCCGGGCACCGTCGAAGCAGTTGACCGCGACGATGAACGGGGTGCCCCGCTGCTCGAAGTAGTCGATGGACGGGAAACAGTCGGCCAGCCGCCGGGTGTCAGCGAGAACCACCGCACCGAGCGCGCCCATCGCGAGTTCGTCCCAGACGAAGAGGAATCGCTCCTGGCCGGGGGTGCCGAACAGGTAGAGCACCAGATCTTCGCTGATGGTGATTCGGCCGAAGTCCATCGCCACCGTGGTGGTGGACTTCTCCTCCACGCCGGAGACGTCGTCCACCGCGACCCCGACCTCGGTGAGCAGTTCCTCGGTGCGCAGTGGCCGGGTTTCGCTGACTGAGCCGACCAGGGTCGTCTTGCCCACCCCGAAACCGCCGGCGATGAGCACCTTCACCGCGGTCGGTGCGATCGGCCTGGTGCCGGCCGGATCAGAGCGCTCGTAGTCCATTGATAACCGCCTCGAATACGCTGTCGTCAGTCGGGTTCGACGCCGAACGGGGTTCCTGTACCTCGACCAGTGCGTGTTCGAGCAGGTCGCCGAGGAGGACCCGGACGGTGCCGAGGGGCAGATCCAGGTAGGCCGCGACTTCGGCCACCGACAGCGGCTCGCGGCAGCGGTCCAGGATCGACAGGTGCTCCGGGCCGAGACCGGCTTCCGTGGGTGGGGTCCGTGGCCTGGCCAGCACCAACGAGATGAGGTCGAACCGGCCGCGGCGTGGCCGGGTGCGTCCGCCGGTCATGGCGTACGGACGGACCACCGGCCCGGCGTGGTCGTCGATCCACCGGTCCTCACCGGATTCGTCGGACTGGCTCATCGTCGCCGGGTCACTTCTCTGTGTGGTTCTCGGCCGGGCGGCTGCGGGAGGCCAGGTACTTGCCGGCCCTGGTCACCAGCATCGCCATCTCGTAGGCAATCAGCCCCACGTCGGTCTCCTCGCTGGCCAGTACGGCGAGGCAGGCACCGTGCCCGGCCGCCGTGACGAACAGGAACGAGGACTCCATCTCAATGATGGTCTGTCGTACCGGCCCACCGCGGAACCGTTTGCCGGCCCCGCGGGCGAGGCTCTGAATTCCGGCGGCCAGCGCCGCGAGGTGCTCGCCGTCGTCGCGTCCCAGGCCGGCCGAGGAGGCCATCAACAGGCCGTCCACGGAAAGCACGATCGCATGCTCGGCCTGCTTGACCCGACCGACCAGATCGTCGAGCAACCAGGTGAGGTCCGCGATCGAAGCGGTCTGCTGCATCAGTGGTTCTCCTGTTCGTGCCAGCCCTAGCGCTGAGGCTCACGCCGATGGTGGTTTCCGGTCGTCGCCGACCGGGGCGGTGGCCGGTGACTGTCGTTGCGGCGCTGCCGCGGAATCCTCGGGTGGCGGCGCGTCAGGCAGTTGCGCCGCGTCCGATCGACCCTGCCTCGTCCCGCTCTGGTATGCGCTCATCATCCGCAGTACCTGCTCGGCCGGGCGGGCCGGGGGATCGGCCGGTTCGCTCTCCGGGTGCCCGTCCAGCTGCGACCTGTCGGGCGGGTTCGCGCCCGGCCCACCGGCGGATCCGGCGGCTGCGGAGCGTACCCGGACGGGTAGCCCGGACGGGGTGTAGGTCGATGTGTGTGACCCGGCTGGCGGGGCGGCCCGGACCTGGTCAGGATCGGACTGCACCGACCCGGCCGGACCACCCGCCGCTGTCGGTGCGGTCGGCGCGTCGCCGCCCGGTTGCGGTACGGGCTCGGATCGGGCGGTGGCGGCCACCTGGGCGACCGCCCGTACCGTGGAACGCCGCTCGGCGGCCCGACCCGGGCCGGCTGCGGCCGCCAGGGGCAGCGTCTCGACGGCGTCGGTCGCAGCAGAAACAGCCGGGACAGCCGCTGGGAGCCGGTCGCTGGAGCACAGATCCGGGTCGGTGGCTTCGTCGCCCGGCACCACCAGCTCCCGTGGAATCAGCACGACAGCGGTCGATCCGCCGTACGGCGACTCCTTCAGATGCACCCGGATGCCGGTGCGCTCGGTCAGCCGGCTGACCACGTACAGGCCGAGCCGGACGGTGCTGGACAACCGGAATTCCGGATGCTCGGTGATCCGTTCGTTCGCGGCGGCCCGCTCGTCGTCGCTCATGCCCAGCCCGCGGTCCTCGATCTCCACCACGTAGCCGTTGGCGACGAACTGCCCCTTGACCTGGACGGTGGTGTGCGGCGGGGAGAACGACAACGCGTTCTCGATGAGTTCGGCGAGCAGATGGATCACGTCGGCGACGGCCCGGCCGGCCAACGAGACCTGCCCGATCGGAGCGACGGTCACCCGGGTGTAGTCCTCGACCTCGGCGATGGCACCCCGGACCACGTCCACCATCGGCACGTCGCGGCGCCAGGTCCGGCCGGGTGTCGAGCCGGATAGCACGATCAGATTCTCCGCGTTGCGCCGCATCCGGGTGGCCAGGTGGTCGACCCGGAAGAGCTCCTCGAGCTTGTCCGCGTCCTCCTCCCGGCGTTCCATCGAGTCGAGCAGGGTGAGCTGCCGGTGGACCAGCGCCTGGGTCCGGCGGGCCAGGCTGAGGAACACGTCGCGGACGCTGCGCCGCAGCTCGGCCTGTTCCACGGCGGTGCGCACCGCGGTTTCCTGCACCTGGTTGAAGGCGCGGCCCACCTGCCCGATCTCGTCGTTGCCGAACTCCAGCGGCGGTGCCTCGGCCGCCACGTCGACCTCCTCGCCCCGGCCGAGCCGGTCGACCACGCCCGGCAGCCGCTCCTCGGCCAGCCGGTGCGCCGCGTCCCGGAGCCGTTCGAGCTGGGCGACGATCGCCCGTGCGGTGGTGATCGACATGATGATCGACGCGACGACCGCGAGCATGCCGAGACCGGCCGCGAGCAGCAGCCGGAGCAGCACCAGCAGTGCCACCGGCACGGCCCGGTCGACGAGGTCGTCGCCGCCGGCCAGCACGATCGCGTGCAGATCGGACATGGTCGTGTCGGCCGCGGGCCGCCACTGCGCCTCGGTCAACGGTGCCGACGAGGAGGACGGCCCGCTCGCGATGATCCGCTGCTGAGCGTTGCGGAAACGTTCGTAGCTGGCGCTGTCGACCAGTTCCGCGTACCGGGCCCGGTCCGGTTCCGGCAGTTCCACCACAGTGGCGTCGACGAGGAATTCCTGTGCGCCGACCAACTGTACGAACCAGGTGTGCTCGGCTGTGGTGAACCGTTCGGCGACGATCACACCGGCGATCAGCGCATCCTGCTGGGCGACCAGTTCCTGGCTCCGGTTGAGATCGGTCAGGGTCGCCGTGTCGTCGGCGATGTCGCGTTCGTCGAGGTTGCCCAGTGCACCGAACAGTTGGAAGAACGCGGCGATCGTGTTGGTGTAGGCCCCGTGTGCGCTGCCCCGGTCGACTTCCCGTGCCTCGACGGCGTCGCGGGTGGCGCGTAGCTCGGTCAGCCACCGTACCGTGTCGGCGACTTGTTGTTCCAGTCCGGCGCCGGCCGCGAGGTCCGCCCACCAGTGCTGGGCGGATGCCTGAAATTCGTTCGCGAGCAGTTCGTTTGCCTCGCGGAGCTCGACCAGTTCGCTACGGCGTTCGTCGGTTGGCCCGGCCAGGTATTCCATCGCCAGCCGTCGCTCGGACTGCAGTCCGAGCAGCAACGGCTCGCTCGGCTGGTAGATCTGGCTGTCATAGGTCTGCACCCACAACAAATTCAGGCCGTCGCGCAGGGTCACCCACGCGGCGAATGCCCACAGCGCGCTGAGTGACAGCAGCAGCGCGACAATCTTGGTACGCAGGTGAAATCCGCGTGACACCATTACACCGTCCCCGGCCTGACCTGCGAATATCTCGTCATCTGCCTGCTACTCCTGGCCGTACATACGCGGACTGTGCCGCGCCTGTTCATGAGCGCATCGGCACGGCGCACGCTAGCAGCGTCGCGGTCCGTGGCTCAAGCGTGCCTGTTGACGCCGGTGACGCGTGCCCGGTGCGCGAGTTTGCCGGCGGCCACGATCTCCGCCGCGACCACTGTGACCGGTTGGTAGAGGTCTTTGTCGTGCCAGAGCGCCGGCCCCTGGTCGGCGGTGGACGGTACGAGATGGGCGGCGCCCCGGCGGGCGGCCCGCAGCATCCGGTCACTGGGTGGGTCGGTGGTGTCGAGCAGGATCCGTACCGCGTACGCGGTCTCCTCGGCGGTGCCGTGCCAACGCCCCCAGGAGCCGTCTGGCCGTTGGGTGCGCAGCACCCAGTCCACCGCCCGCAGCACGGCGGCAGCCGGCCGGGCTCCGGTGCCGGCGGCGGACAACGCCAACGCGCAGGCGGCGGTCGCGTAGTACGGCGAGGCGTGCCAGCGGTCCTGCCAGGAGCCGTCGGGTTGCTGCTGGTCGCAGAGCCAGGCGCTGATAGACCGGTGGAGTACGTCCAGGTCGGCGGCGCGACGTCCACCCCCGACCGCCTGAAGGCTGTCGAGGGCGTGTGCGTTGGTGGTCACCGAAGTTCCGTCCTCCCCCGGCCAGGTGGCGATGTGGTCGCCGGCCCAGAAGCCGAGCAGCACCGCCGGATCGGCCGGCTGTCCGAGCAGCGCGAGACAGTGCAGGACCACGGCGGTGGTGTCGGCGTCCGGCGGCAGGCCCGCACCGGTCGCTGCTCCGGCCGGGGTGAGCGCCGCACGCAGCGATCCCGGCAGTTCGGGCGGAACCAGCACGGCGACGTCGGCGCGCAGCAGGGTGGTCAGAACCCAGGCCCGTTCGAAGACGGCGACCGGCGTGGCACACGGCACCGGACCGTGGTGTTGGTGTACCACCGCTTCCAGATAGCGGCGCGCGGGCATCGGGTCGACCTCGGTGTGGACCGGATCGATGGTGGCGAGCCAGGCCGCGGTGGCGGCCGGCGAACCGCCGACCGTGCCGGCCTGTCCGCCTGTCCCGGACCCCGCGAGCGGGTGGGCCGGCACGGGGGCCACCGCTGGACGGCCCAGCGGCGCCACCTGGTTGGCGAAGGTCTCGTACGCGTGCAGCAGCTTCGTCGGCACCGGCCGGCCACCGGCGGACAGCCGGCGCACCGCGTCCAGCCGGTCGGAGTCGAGTTCACCTCGCAGCCGTAGTGGGGGGTCGCTCGCGGGCAGGCCGGGGCGGTGCCGTAACCGTTGGTTGATCCGGCCGACCAGCGCTGCCACGATCAGATCAGCGGCGGGGGTGTCGGGCAGTGTCCCGCCGGCCGCCGCTGCGAGGATCCGGTGCGCGGCGGTCAGCCCCCGCGTCGTCGCGTCGGTCAGTGGCGTCGCGTCGGTCAGTGGCGTGGCGCTGGACCGGACCGGCGGTACGGCCCTGACGCCGAGCAGCGCCTCGACGGCGCTCAACGTCGGGACCAGCGCGTAGCCGCCCGGACCGCCCCAGCTGCCGTCCGGCTGCTGGCTGGCCAGCAGATAGCGCACCCGGGCCCGGTGCCCGGTTAGCCAGGGGGCGAGACTGACCAGTCGGGCGGTCTCGTAGACGGAGACATCGGTGCGGCCCCAGGGCTGACCGGGCAGCCGGTCCACGATCTCCTGCGCGGCCCGGTCCCAGTTGTCCGTGACCGGTCCGACGTACCGTCGGGCACGGACCGGGACCGGGTCGGCCGTGGCGCGTCCGCCACCGGGCGCGGCCCGGCTTCCGGTGACCATCACAGCTCTCCCCAGAAGTCGGTGACCCGGTAGAAGCCGCTGGTGTACCCCAGCTGCCGGGACAGGTAGGCGGCCTGGTTGGGGCAGCGGATCTCCAACGGCCGCAGCAGGTCGCGGCACCGGTCCACCAGATGTCCGATCTGGTCCTCCACGACACCCCGGTCGGCGGTCAGCAGCAGCGCGTTGAGGTCACCCCAGGTGGTGTCCCGCTTGATCGAGGCGAGGTCGTTGACCAGCCGGAGCACCCGCTGCACCTCCCGGCTGACGGTGATCAGCTCGGTCAGGTGCGCCAGCGTCGGCCCGTCGCCCAGACGCAGCCAGTGCGTCACGTTGACGAAGGTCGACCCGAAGTTGTCTGCGTTGTCGAGGTAGTCGGCGAAGGTCGGGCCGGCTTGCGCCGGGGTGGCGCGGCGGGCCGCCTTCCACCGCCATTCCCGGTGCATGGCGGTGAGCGTCCGGTCCAGCTCGGCCCTCCAGCGGTCCCGTCGGTCGGCGAAGGCGGGTGCCTGGTCGAGTTCGGCGACGATGTCGGCGAGGAATCGGCCGAGTTCGTCGTCGGGCCCGGCTGCGGCGCCGTACGCCACGGCGCGGCACCGGTCGACGAGGGCGACGATCTCGTCGTCGGTCGTGGCCTGGTAGTCGATCAACCAGTCGGCGGCGAACACCCACAGCGCGGCCCGGTTGGCCAGCCGTAGCTGCTCCGGGGTGCACCAGGGCGCGGCGAACGCGGTGGCCAGCGAGATCGCGGCGCTGACCGCCGGGTCGAACGGGCGGGCCGGGAACAGACCGGGGTAGGCCCGGGTGTGTTCGGCCAGGTCACGCTGACCGTGGATCGCGATCGCGCAGATCCGGCCGTTCTCGGCCGCGCTCTGCAGGTTCGCTGCGGCCGATGAGGACACCGTGTGCATCAGACCGTCCGGGAGAGGGCGGCCGGTTCGATCCGGACCCGTACCGGTGCGTCGGTCCGTACCGACGCACCGGCCTGCGGCGTGGGCAGCCGGCCGTCCGTCACCCGCACCCGGAACCGGCTGAGGATCGTGGCGACGATCAGCGACGCCTCCAGGTAGAACAGGTGCTGGCCGAGGCACTGGTGTGGTCCGCCGCCGAACGGGAAGTGGGCGTACCGCTGCCGACGCCGGGCCGACGCCGGGGCCGACGGACCGGCGTCGGTGTCTTGCGTACCGTCGGGGTCGAACCGGTCGGGGTCGAACCGGTCCGGGTCCGGCCAGACCGTGGGCAGTCGGTGGGTCAGGTACGGGCTCACCATCAGCTGCGCGCCGGCCTTGATGCGGACGCCGTCGATGACGTCGTCGGCGAGCGCGGTACGCGGGATCAGCCAGGCGACCGGGTACAGCCGCAGCAGTTCGTCCAGCACCATGCGGGTGTAGCGCAGCCGCGGCAGGTGCTCGCGGCGGACCGGTCCGGCGCCGACCACCTCGTCGATCTCCCGCTGCAGCCGGTCGGCGACCGCCGGGTGCCGGTGCAGCAGCGGCCAGAGCCAGGTCAGTACGCCGTACGTGGTCTCGGTGCTGGTGGCGAACATGGCCACCGTGTCGTTGCGGATCTGCGCCTCGTCGAAGCCCCGGCCGTCGCGGTCGCCACCTCGGACCAGGGTCCCGACGACATCGTCTGTGTCGTCGCCGTCGGCCCGGGCCTGCCGAACCACCGGCAGCACGATGTCGTCGATGGTCCGGACGGCCTGACGGAACGCGCGGTCGCGGGGCAGTGGGACCGCGTTGGGCACGAACGGCAGGAGCAGCCTCGGCAGTACGGCGGTGGCGATGGTGTCCTGGGCCGCGGTGATCCGCAGCGCCTGGTCGGTGGTGAACCGGTCGGCGAACATCACCCGGACGATGGCGCGGCAGACCAGCCGGGCCAGTTCGTCGCCGATGTCGACGGTGTGTCCGTGGCGGGCCGCGTCGGCCAGTGGCCCGGTCGCGTCCGCGATCGCCGTGGCCAGGTCGTCGGTGAGGGCGTCCAGCCGGCGGGCGGTGAACAGCGGCTGCAGCGTACGGCGGCTGTCCGACCAGACCGGACCTTCGCTCAGGATGCCGTCGCCGAACAACCGCAGGATGGGCCGCCAGAGCAGGCCACGGCCGTCGCGCAGGTAGCTGGCCGCGTTGTCCCGCAGCACGTGCGCCACCTGGGCGGGATCACTGACCAGATAGAGCCGGGCCGGTCCGGCGGACAGCCGGACGATGCTGCCGTCGGCGTCGGCGGCGAGCCCGACGAGGGTCTGCAGCGGGTCGCGGACCAGCCCGGGCAGGACGCGTAGCGCCGCGACCGGACGCATCGGGGCGGGAGAGGCACCCGGTCGGGGTGTCGGACCCGTCATGCGATCACCTGCACACGATCTCCGTTCCGTCACCTGACCGCAGGGTCCACCGGGTCGACTGGTGACTGATTGGAAGCAAAGGACGACGTTCGGCTGATCATGCCATGGTGATCACAGGCAATCTAGATTCATAGATGTTAAGTTCTCCTTTGGTTCGCGCGCCTTTGCGCACAACCAGGCGTACGGTCGTCTGCGCCGGCAGTCGGCGTGGCCCGGTGTGGTATGAGTGCACGGTGACCCAGACCCAGCCCGGTGCCGGTGCCGGTGCCGACGACCCGAAGCCGGACCCCCGACGGGTGTCCGGCTGGTCCACCCTGGTGGAGTTGATCGCGCTCTGCGGGCTCGTGGTGACCCAGCCGCTGCTCGACGTGATCGGTCGCAGCCCGGATTTCTTCTTTTTCCACGGTGCCGGACCGGCCGCCGTACTCGCTCTGGTCGCGGTGATCGTGCTGGTTCCACCGGTACTGTTGTGGGGTCTCGGCTGGTTGATCGGGCTGGCCGGGCCGGCGGTGCGGCGATGGACTCATCTGATCGTGCTCGGCGGTCTGACCGTGTTGCTCATGGTGCAGATTGCAAAGGCGTTGATCGATGTGCGTGGCCCGCTGCTGGTGTTGCTCGCCGCTGTCGCCGCCACGGTGCTGCTGGCCGGGTACGTCCGGTCGACGGTCGCCCGGCAGGTGCTGCGGGTCGCCGCGGTCGGTCCGCTGGCGTTCGTGTCGCTGTTCGTCTTCGCCTCGCCGTCGTCGGCGGTGCTGCTCGGCCGAGAGACATCCGGCGCGCCGGTGCGCAGCATCGGTCCGCATCCGCCGGTCGTCGTGATCATTCTCGACGAGTTCCCGCTGGTGTCACTGCTCGACGAGCGGGGTGAGATCGACGCTGGGCTGGTGCCGAACTTCGCCCAGCTGGCCGCCGGCTCGACCTGGTACCGCAACGCGACAACGGTGAGCGGCAAGACCGTCAACGCGGTGCCGGCGATGCTGACCGGACGGTACCCGACCGGGGAATTGACCCCGCACTACTCGCAGCACCCGGACAACCTGTTCACCCTGCTCGGACCGGCCTACCAGGTCGAGGCCTGGGAGAACGTCACCCAGCTGTGCCCGCCGCAGCACTGTCGGGGACGTCCCGGGCAGGACCGGGGCAGTCTGCCGGTGATGCTGCGGGAAACCGCGGCACTGTACGGCCAGTTGATCTCCCCGGACGATTCGCTGGACGACCCGGCGGCGAGTTTCCGCGAACCGACGGTGGCCGACGACATCCGGGCCAACGACAAGTCCCCGGACGCCGGCCCCGGGTTCCGGATGAGCAGGTTGAAGGAGAACCAGCCGGCCAGGTTCACCGAGTTCCTCGGTTCGCTGCGACCCCGGGACACCCCGACGCTGCACTTCCTGCACCTGCTGATGCCCCACTCGCCGTGGACCTATCTGCCGAGCGGGATGCGGTACGACGGTCCGGGCGGGCTGCCGTACGACGGACCCTGGTGGGCCCGGCTCACCCATCAGCGGCACCTGCAGCAGGTCGGCTACACGGATCTGCTGGTCGGTGAGGCGTTGCGCACGCTGCGGGCGAACGGACTCTACGACGACGCGCTGATCGTGGTGACCTCCGACCACGGCGGCAGCTTCAGCGAGGGGGTCGCCGGCCGGGAGATGGACGACCAGTTCGCCGCCGCCGCCGAGCTCGCCTGGGTGCCGCTGTTCGTCAAGGAGCCCGGCCAACAGGCCGGGCGAATCGATGATCGCAACTGGGAGCAGGTCGATCTGCTGCCGACCGTCGCCGACCACGCCGGGGTGCAGGTGCCGTGGCGTACCGATGGCATCTCCGCGCTGCGCGGCGAGCGGGAGACCACCGACAAGCGGTTCGACCCGCGACCGGGCGAGCCGGTGACGATCGACGGCCCGGCCCACTTCGCGGCCGTACAGGCGGGTTCCAGCGCCCGGCCGGTGTTCCCGCCGCTGCCGGCGGCGGACCTGATCGGCGTGGCGGTCGACGATCTGACTGTGGTCGACACGGGCCCGCCAGCGACCGTGACGAATCTGTCCGAGTACCAGGACGTCCGGGCGGAGCGTGGCAAGATTCCGGCGTTGGTGCACGGCACCCTGCCGGAGTCGGTGCCGGTCGGCGCACCGGTCGCGGTCGCGTTGAACGGGCAGGTCGGCACCGTGGTCCAGGCGGCCCGCGACGGTGCCGGTCAGCTCCGGTTCGTCGGGCTGATCCCGGACGAGCGACTGTTCGTCGCCGGTGCCAACCGGTTGGAGCTGTTCCTGGTGGTTGACGCCGAGCACGCCGGCGACGGCCCGACCGCAACCGCGCCGACTCTACGGCGCCTGCCCACCACCGGCTGATCCGAGACGCCCACCCACCTGCGGCCGGTCCACCCCGCCGATCGTGTCCGATCAGGCTTAGCGGAGCGGGCCGCCGGGTATGTGTCTGCCGGGTGTCGATACCCGACCGAAGGAGGCGACCATGGTCGGCAGAATGATCAAGCGCTGGGCGGTCGTCGCGGTCGCCGTGCCGCTGGCGGCAGCCGGGGCGCGCAAGCTCAGCTCGGTGGTGGAGTCCCGCAGGGGCCCGTCGTCGCGTACCTCGAAGCTGCTACGGCAGGCGGGGGACGCGCTGCACCGGAACAAGCGGCGTCGCTGAAGGCGGTACGCCGCGACAGGTTGCCCGGTCCGGAGCACAACGGTCGGGGTCCGTTGCCACCGGACCGGGCATCCGCCTCTCAGGTCAGGACGGGCAGTTGCCGGCCGCCCGGCGCTTCTCGATCGCGTCGGCGGCGCCCGAGGCGTACTCGACGAGCACGCCGCCGCCCGGGTCGAACCGCCAGGTGTCCTGCACCAGCCGCAGTGAGCTGTTGCCCACGGTGTCGTCGCGGCGCCAGGTCAGGTCGACGGCCGTCTCGTCGACCGGTGTCACCTCCTGCAGCTGGAACTCGACGCCGTCCTGCACCGGGCACGCCTCGTTGGTCTCGACGAACACGTCCTCCGGCACCGACTGCTGGGCCTCGGCGGTCCACAGCTGCCAGGCACCCGACCAGTCGCCGCCGGCGATCAGGTCGAACTCCTGCTGAGCGACGTCGAGCGCTTCGGCGACGTTGACCTGGATCGGCTCGCGGGTCTCGGTCGGCGAGTCGACGCCCGGGACCGACGGGGTGCCTGGGGACCCCGTCGGGGGCGGGGTGCAGCCGGCGACGAGTGTCAGGGCGGCCACCCCGACGAGTACGCTCGCGGTAGAGCGGCGCATGACCGTTCCTCCTCTCGGTGCGCCTCCGGCAGGGGACGGCTTTGGGAGCGCTACCAGAGGTCAATCTGGCAGCTTAGGCCCAGCATCAACTTTTGTCGATCACCTGCGGGCGGTCGGATCGGTGCCGTGTATCAGGTGTGTGAAACCTTGTGAACAAAGTTGCGCCGGTGGCCTCGGCCTTTTGGCTGCTCTGCCTCGCCACACGCCGAGATAGTCTCGGTGAACGGGTTTCACCTCTTGTTCACTAACGTTCAGCCTGATAGAACACGGGGGGTGGCGCGCCGTACTTCGCGGCCCGCTTCGCCGCTTGACCCGCTACCTGAACGCACAGCTACCTGATTGCAAGGTCACCCTCGCCGTTCACGACGGAGGACTTCTCCCATGGCTGGTACCTCTCCGCAGGGCGGATCCGCCCCGCCCGCCCTCTCCCGCCGGTCGGTGCTCCAGCTCGGGGGCATCGGCGCGTTCCTGTTCGCCACCGGCGCCTGTGCCTCCGGCTCGGGCACCGACGGCTCCGACGACGCCTCCCCGGGCACCTCCGCCGACACCCTGCGTATCGCCGTCTCCAGCTACCTGAGCAGCTGGGACCAGGACTTCGTCGGCTTCGACCCGGTCGCGCTCATGCTGTACAAGAACGTCTTCCCGTACATGATCGACTACGGGGTCACCGAGGTCGACGGCTCCCGGATCCTCGACACCGAGAACGTCATGGCGACCTTCGCCGAGTCGTTCGAGCCGAACGAGGATCAGACCGTCTGGACCCTCAAGCTGCGTCAGGGCGTCACCTTCGCCAGCGGCAACGAGATGACCGCCGCCGACGTCAAGTGGTCCAAGGACCGGGCCTTCGCTGCCCAGGCCAACGTCGCCGGCATCTACCGGACCATCGGTTTGACCGAGCCGGACCAGGTCACCGTGGTCGACGACTACACGGTGCAGTTCACCCAGGCGTTCCCCAGCGCGTTGACCCGGCAGATCCAGGCGATCTCGCTGTACGTCTTCGACTCCGAGGAAGCGAAGACGCACGCCACCGACGCCGACCCGTGGGCCACCGAGTGGTTCGCCAACAACGCCCCGACCGGCGGCTACTTCAACGTCGAGCGGGCCGTGCAGGGCCAGGAGATCGTGCTCGCCGCCAACGAGGGCTACTCGGGCCCCGACCCGGCGCAGACCAAGACCATCCGGATCTCGGTGGTCCCGGCCGCCGCCAACCAGCGACTCCAGCTGGAAGCCGGCGACATCGACGTGGCGCTGGGCATCGGCCAACGCGACATCGCCGACCTGAAGAACACCGACGGCGTCAAGGTCATCTCCGCGGCCAGCAACGAGCAGGTCGCCATCCAGATGTCGGTGACCACCGCGCCGTTCGACAACGTCGACGTCCGCAAGGCCCTCGCCCACGCGGTGCCGTACGACCAGATCATCAACAACGTGTACGGCGGCGACGCCCGCCCGACGAAGAGCCTGGTGCCGCTGGACATGCCCGGCTACGACGAGCGCGGCTACCCGTACGGCTACGACCCGGACGCCGCCCGCGCCGCGCTCGCCGCCGCCGGGGTCGACCAGGTCAGCTCCGAGCTGGTCTACGCCACCGACAACGACACCCAGCAGCAGATCGCGGTTTTGGTGCAGAGCGAGGCCCGCAAGGTCGGCATCGAACTGGAACTGGTCCCGCTGGACCCGGCCACCCTCGCCGAGCGGCGGCAGCAGAAGAACATCCCGCTGCAGATCACCGCCGGTCAGCTGTGGGTCAACGACGTCGAGTACATGCTGGCCACCAGCTTCGTCGAGGGCGCCAACCTGAACTACTCCAACTACGTCAACCAGGAGCTGGAGGAGATCTACGAGCGGTCGCACACCGTCGTGGACCCGGCCGAGCGCAACGAACTCTGGCTGCGGGTGCAGGAGATCCTGGCCGCCGACGTGCCCTGGGTGATCTTCTGCCAGCCCAACTTCAACCTGCCGGTACGCGAGGACGTCGCCGGCTGGGTCCAGCCCATGGACGGACTGGCCCGGCTGCGCTACCTCCACGCCTCGGCCTGACCCACTCCGGCACCCACCCCTCATGCGCATCGCCCGCTTCGTCGCCCGCCGGCTGCTGCAGCTCGTACCGGTGCTGCTCGGCGTGATCGTCGCGACCTTCGTCCTGGTACGGGTGCTCCCCGGGGATCCGATCCGGACCATCCTCGGCCCGAACGCCACCGAGGTCGAGGCCGCCGCCGCCCGGGCCCGCTACGGACTGGACCAGCCACTGTGGAAACAGTTCCTGGACTACCTGGGCGGACTGCTCACCGGTGACCTCGGCACGTCGATCCAGAGCGGCAACGCGGTCGCCGGCGAGCTGGCCCTACGGGTCGGCCCCACCCTGCAACTGGTGGTGCTGGCGGTCGCCGTGGCGGTGCTCATCGCCGTGGGGGGGGGGGGGGGGGTGGGGGGGGGGGGGGGAAGGGGAGGAGGAAAAAAAAGAGAAGGAAAGGGGGGGGTGTAGGAAAACACGGAGGGAGGGTGGGG